>NZ_JACOOO010000040.1:0-74653 GCF_014287825.1 Clostridium hominis | reverse complement strand
AATTGGTCAATAAGAAAAAATGAATTTCCACCAGTAAAATAAATAATATCTGCTTCTTCGAAAACAGATTTAATTGTTGAATATTCCTCCTTTGAAATATCAATTTCTGTTAATATTGACCCTATTTTTTTGAATAATTTTCTAGCAGAACCCACATAACCTGTATAGCCTTCGTGAATTGAAGCTGTCGGAATAAATGCAACTTTCTTATTTTCAAGTTCTTCTTTTATCAGATTTCCTACACTTGAAAAGTGTGAACATGAAAACAATTTCATCTATAATCTCCTTTGTAAATTCTAATTTATTTATCTGTAACTTAATATTATTATAACATCTTTATCCAATGCTGTATTATTCAATTTTCAAATAAAATTTCTGTCGCACTTATTTCAAAAACCTTCATTAAAGCCATAATGTTTATATCCAATATTTATGAAAACACACATTCTATTCTATATTGGGATTAAAACCAGTAATAATGCTATTCTTAGGAATATATATTGTTGTTTCTTTACTTTTTTGAGGAAATCCCATTACCCACTCATCATTAAAATCTAATTTTAAA
Organism: Clostridium hominis; assembly: GCF_014287825.1. Classification (NCBI taxonomy): domain Bacteria; kingdom Bacillati; phylum Bacillota; class Clostridia; order Eubacteriales; family Clostridiaceae; genus Clostridium; species Clostridium hominis. The sequence continues at coordinate 74,088 of NZ_JACOOO010000040.1, read as the reverse complement.
AAATTTGCTAAAGCTCCATTTGAACTATTTCCTATTTCAGATGTTTTAATTTCTTTATGTACAATCTTTGGTGTCCCATCATATTCAATCAGCTCAATATCTTTTGCTAAAGCTTTTTCTAGTTTATATTTATTATCAGTTTTTGTATAAAAATAATAATACTCTTCATCATCAATATCTCCACTTATACCACCAATACCAACGAAAAAACTACCATTTATATCTCCATTAACACTACTTTTTATGTTTAAACTAACTATTTCTTTTTCAGTTTCAGAAATAACTTCTGATTTAATATGACTTTCTCTATGACAACTTATGAATGCACTTAAAAATATTATTATTGTTAAAACTGCACTTAAAATTAAATTAATAAATAATACCAACCATACATCCCACTCTTTTCTTATCATTTCTATTGTTTTTTTACCTGGTTCTCTTGCCATAAAAATAACTATTCCTAAAGTAAAGGGAATAGAAATTATAAACGAATATATAAATGACTTAAAAATATTCAATATTAGCATAACAAAAATTTAACTCCTATATTTATAATTTTCAATCTATATAACTAACAATCTAATCAAATTTATAAATTAGGGGATTACTCCCCCTAGACTAACAAAGATCCTTTTGTAAATTTGCACCTTCATGGTACTGTTTGTAATCCCTTTTTACAAAGCCTTTGTTTTTAACATTTTAATTTCCTTTTACTTTCAATTCTTTGTTAATAATTTTTATATTAACTCCGTCTAATCTATTTAATAATTCTTTTTCCTTATCTAACTCATTAGCTTTTATCTTCTTATTCCAAGACTTATTACCTATTCCATAACCGTTATAAATATATCCATTTTCTTTTAATATATCTCTATAATTATACGAATTTAAAACTACTATATAATAAATAGCTTCAATTTCTAAATCTTTGCTATCTATTACTTTTATATTTTCTTCATGTATTATGTTCTTTAATAAATTCATTTCTTCTTGAAGATTATTAACTTCTATCTCCTTAAACCATAACTGCTCTAATTTAGAATATTTATAATCTCTATTTTTCAAATATTCTTTTATTGAAAAACTATTACTTACTTTTATAATTTTCATACCTTTTTTATATTCAGCTTCTTCTATATTCCAATTTTCAATATTCCCAAAGTATTTTTCCAACCTATCTTTATCTGCTGAATCTGTTTCTGTAATAATATCATTTTTAGATATTATTTTTAATTCTAAAGCTCCTATTATAAGATTATAAAATTCCTCATAAAATGTTTTTGTATGATCACTCTTTTCTCTATTACAATAATCAATATGGTGTGCTACTTCATGCAATATAGTTGTAATTATATGATTATAAGGTCTTGATAAATTAAATACTTCTATTAATTTCTGATTACAAAAATATCTACCATGAATACTTTTCATCTCTTTAGGAATTATCTTTATATAAAATTTTTTATATTCATTCTTATTCTCCTTATAAAGATAATCTATAATATCACATACACTCATATATATTTTATATTCCATACATCACCCTCCCTTATAAAAAGCGTTCCCTAGGAACACTTTAAGTAGCTACCGCATTCCACATTAACTTACTCGCTCTGCTCCGTTACTTAATATTCCATTTGCTCTGATATATTTATATTAGTCCATTTAATACAGATAATGTCCCTTCATGTTCTAAGAATTGTAAAATTATATTGTATATCAGCACATTAACAGATGAACATTCTCTTATATATTCTTTAACATATATTTCATAAAGCTTAATATTTTCTTCTTCTAAAAGTTTTACTGTTACTCTACTTACTTTAGGCTCATCCTTAATTCTTCCATATATTAATTTAGATTTATCTAAAACTGGATTTTCCAACCAATCTTTTACAATAAACGTCGCTACTTGTGCTGGTTTTATTCTATATCTATGTAGTCCTTTGCTTACTATATATCTTTCTAAATCGATTAATGTTTCCCTAGTTAATCTTACTCCTATTGAAATTGTATTACTCTCCATTTCGTACCTCCATAACAAAAGATGTCCCCAGGGAACCTCTTTTTTAATTATCTATAACTTTTTCTCTTTCTATCATTTCTTTTCTAGTTACTTCAATTATCCACAATACATAAATAAATATTGTAACTAATAAACTCATTAAAACTAATAAAAAAATAACAATTCCTCTCATAACAATATCATTCCTTCAAAAAATATGTCCTTCGGGAACACTTTTTTAAATCTTTTTCTCTGATCTCGCACCTACAATAACACAAGAAACACATGCGAATCCACCTACTAACCCTACTATTACTATTGCACTCATAAACATCATAATTCTCACCCACTTCTTTTAATAATTTATAATTTTTAAATTTAATATCTACTTTTTCCTTTAAGATTTATTTTATTAATAAACTTTTCTCCCTCTTTCTTTTTCTTATCTATATAATTATTTATCCAATCTAGCATATTTCTTTGCATTTATATCTCCCTAATTTTTTTACTTACTTTATGTTGAATACAAATACTATCTTTGAAAACTTTTAACACTAACCAATTATCAGGATTTAACTTATTTTCTTTTATAATAATTTTTTGTTTCCTAGTTGGATTTTTCCCTTTCACATATGCTCCCTCCTTTAAAATTATCTTTTATAAACTAACTAAAATAAGTATCGAAATATTTGCTTTAGTTAATTTACTTAATAATTAAAAGGTGTCCCCAAGGAACACCTTTTTAATTTATCTTATTTTTTCTTCTACAACTATTCCATTAACAAGTAATCTATCGGGAGTACCTTCTCCACCGTAGCAAGTTATTAGATTAAAAACTTGTGTAGTTGAATATTCAATAATATTCTTTTCTAAGTTATTATTACTATACTTATTTCTATCAACTAATTCTGAAAGCAAATCTATATATTCTACAGTTCCAAGTTCATATTGACCACTAAACACATCATCACTTTCATTAGCAATAAAGATTGAAAATATATCACATTTCATAGCCTTTCTTTCTGTATATAAATAAATATATCTATGTTCTTCTAAAAAGTCTGAAGATAAGTATTTTCTAAGTTCACCAAACATTTGACTACTAGCCATATTATGTCCGAATATAAAAGTATTACCCTTTGTAAAGTTTGTACCACTAAAGCCAAATAAAGAGCCTAGGGGGGTGTACTCTTTATTTATATTTTTATACAGATACTCTTCATCACTTTCGCCTACTAATATTGGATAATCAACTTTTGTTCCAGGAATGTATATCCATGCTAGTACATCCTTATTTATAGATTTTAATTTTTGAAAATCTATAATTCTATTTAATGGATCTTCCTCATTTTCACTAGTTGCCAACTCTCGAATACTATCATTATTTACTTTATTAGATATTTTATATTTCCAATCTGTAAAGCCTTTAAATAGAAATATTATAGAAATTACTAATAAAACACTTGCTACTATCTTTTTCAAATTTACTCCTTCTTTCTTGCATTAAAAAATAAAGTTGCACTACCTATTAAACCTATGCTTCCTAAAGCTAAATAAATTGAACTACCATCATATGCTGTAGCTGGAACTTTAGACTTTTCTTTTTTCACTATTTCAGTATGTTTAGGTATTACTTGTATATCATAAGACATAGATTTATCTTTTTCATTCCATGAAGGAATCGAAACTATAAAAGGAGTTATATTATCGTAATTTGCTATATTCTTAGCATATACTAAATATACTCCCACATCTAAATCTTCAATATTACATTCTCCATTAGCATTAGTTTTCATTAAATTATCTGTTTTTGCTACTTTCTTAAATAGCTCGGCTGCTAATTCTAAATCATTAGCAGTTTTTATATTATTTAAATCAACTTCAACGCTTTTATAATCATCTTTTACTTTATAAAGTCCATCTTCAATATCTGCTATCTTAGATATTGAAAATTCAACGCCTTCTTTACTTTGATTATTTTTTGCATCTGCTAATTTTATAGTTATACTTCCCTTATTCGATAAAGAAGTCTCATTATTTAGTATTTCATCTAACACCTCACTTGGTGGAATTACTACGCTTCCATCTCCTTTATCAATTATTACTGAATCGTTAATTATAGCTCTCGGTGAAGCCATAACACTAATTGGTATGCTTAATAATATTAATGTTGATACCAAGACTTTAATCTTTTTTCCTAGCACTCTTAATCCTCCTTCCAAGAATTATTGTTAAAAATACAAAAGGAATTGCTAAAAATACAACTTCTCTAATAGACATATTTTTACTTTCTATATTTTCATATATAGCTGGTTCATATTCAGTTCTTTCACCAGTTACAACAAGTCTATGAGTATTTAATCCATACGGAGTACAAGTTATAAGAGAAACTAAATCTTTTCCTTCTTCAATTTCTAATCCTGCAACATCTTCAGGATCTATTACTTGTATATCATTAACTTTATAAGCTAATGTTTCATTTAATACTCTTATAAAAAATAAATCACCTTCTACTAATTCATCTAGTCTTGTAAATAACTTAGCACTAGGCAGTCCCCTATGAGCTGTTAATATACTCTTTGTATTAATTCCACCTATAGGTAAACTTGTTCCGTTAAGATGCCCTACACCAACAGACAACACTTCATCACTAGTCCCATGATAAATAGGTAAGTTGACATTAATACTAGGTATTTCTATACTTCCCATTATTCCATTACCTATATTTAATATTTCATTATAACTTTCTTCACTTAAAATACTAATTTTATCGCTACTTACTGAAATAAGCGAGTTAAATAAAACCTCATTATACTCATTAGCCTTTGTTAATGTATCTTCAATAGAAGCAGTTGATGAATTTTCAATCATCTGTTGATAGGTAGCAACAGTTCCTTTTTGAGCCTGTTGCTGAACTATCCCACTAACTAAAGGGTAAGAACATAATATTAATCCTAATAAAAAACTTAATTTTTTTAATATATTATTCTTTCCCATAACAATTTTACCTATCTATATATTAGTTTTTCTTTCTTCTAATTGAGTAAGTCATAATTCCAGTTCCTAAGCTAACCATTAATAAAGTCATTGGTGAACCAGTTATAGGTAGCTTAGTTCCAACTTTATTCACTACTGTTAAGTTCATTGAACCTTCATTTAAATCCGTAGTTAAATTTAAATCTTCAGTATTAAATATTCCAGAATAGAATGACTTAATCTTAGCAGTTGCTTCTAAAGTCTTTAATGTTTTGTCAGTAGCTCCATCACCCTTAATATAGTTATTTCTATCAGTTGTATAAGTTGGCACTACATTAATTTCTATTGGATCTAATAATGGTCTATATCCATCAGGTGCATCTGTTTCTTTAAGCCAATATGTTCCTTGATCTAATCCAATTATGTTAAATACACCATCTGCATTTGAAACCATTTCTACAGCATCTTGAGGTTTAGTACCACCAATATGGTCAGTTCCACCAATGCTATCTCTATTTATTACTATATATCCATCAGGAGATTTTTTTACATATACTTCATTTTTACAATCTTTATCAGAGTATAATCTAAATTTAGCTCCTTCAAGCTCTAAGTTATGGTCATTAACTTTTAAACCATTTATCTTAAATGTGAAGCATACTACAGTATCCCAAGGAGTTTCTCCAGTTGAGCCATTTCCATCTCCATCAGGATTATTTGAAAACTCTAACTTAACATCATTTTCAAAACCTGGTCTACCAGTATCGTTAGCAGCATTATCGTTTAAAGTTGCATCAAATCTTAAAACAACATTTTGTCCATATTCATTTTCACCTAAAGCATTTTTATTATTAAATTCTCTATCTACTATAGCTTTTAAATCTAATATTTCTACTTTAAACGTTTCTCCGTTTCCTGGATTCTCAACTATATTAAATTCACTTGGATTTAATGTATAGTTCTTATTTTTTCCTTCAATAACTATTGATACTGTATCTTTCTTAAATGTTAAAGCTTCATCCATCTTGTCATGCCAAGCATAGTAATAAGTATCATATCCATTCATATTAGGTACATTGGATTCAAACTTATAAGAAACTGTTTGCCCTATTTCATAATCCCCTATATCATTCCAACCATTATTACCTATACTGTCTTTATTATCATCTTCTTGTATCTTCTTAGTTACGGAAGGATAATCAGATTTAATTTGAACATCTGCATTTGGATTAGCAGTATTAACCATACAAAGTGAACTTGCTGAATGAGTATCTCCTACAGCAGTTACTTCATCAACAACATAATAACCATAGTCTAATCCTGAAATAACTATGCTATTATCAGCCTTAGTTTCACTAACATTAACAACATCACCTTTAATATTTAATTTCTTAATTTCATCCCTTAATTCTTCTACAAAATATCTGAAATCACTATATCTACCTTCTAAAGTTTGATCTGCATTAGCACCTTCAACCTTATTAGTATTTAAAGATTGAATATAATCAATTATTTCATATTCTGTTACTTGAGCTGCTGCTTTATTTAATTTCTTCCCTACTACATTTTGCAATGGAGTTTTATAAGTAGGATTTATTGTATAATTAATTGATTCTAATTTAGCTGAATTTTCAGCATCAAATAGCTTGTACACATTAAACTTTTTCCCTACTAAAGTTTGTCCCATATTTCCTGAAATAGTTATTTGTGCACTTCCTCGTCCTAAATTTGCTACTCCACCAGGAGTTCCTACTTCAGCCTTTACATCTACTATACTTTGTGTATTTTCATCAGCAAAAGCATTTATTGAACTCATTTGACCCATTATTATTCCAGCCAATAATACTGAACTAAATATTTTTCTTGTTTTCTTACTTATCATTACCCTATTCCCCTTTATCTCCTTTTATTTTCTTTTTGCTTGAAAAAACTGAATAAGACATTAATCCTACTCCAACTAATAATATAGGTATCATTAACCATGAACCCGTTTTAGGTAACTTCATACCTATTATATTTACAACCTTCATATTGACTTCTCTATCATCTTTAGTTCCAGCTAAATATACATCTTTACTTGAATCTGTATCGTTTGATGTGTATTTAACTCCATCTATATAATAATTAAATACATTATTAACTGGTGTTGATTCTGCATATATTTCATAAACATGAACTCTTCCAAAAATATCTACTGGTATTCTATAACCTTCAGGAGCTTTTGTTTCTTTCATATAATATCTTGTTCCTGGTCTTAAATTTTTAAATTTAAGATTACCATTTCCATCACTTACTTGAGTTTCTATAGCATTATTACAAGCACTATCTGAATATAAAGTGAACTCTGCCCCTTCAAGAATTGCTCCTTTATCATTAACTTTTGTTAATCTTATACTAAATGGCTTAACATCATCATTTACAGTTAAAATTCCATCACCTTCAAAAGTTGAATAACTCATACCCATATTTGTAGTATTAGAAATAACTTTTATAGTGTTATCTGACTTAACCTCAAATACAAATTCATTTCTATTTACTTCATACCCTTCAGGAGCTTGAGTTTCAACTATTCTATGAGTACCTTGAGTTAAACCTCTAATAATAACTTCACCATTTGAGCCAGTTGTTAATTCTTCTGTACTACCATCAGGCTTAGTATGTCTAAATTTAGCATTAGGTATTAAAGTTGAAGTTCCACTTTGAACCTTCTTTATAACAAAATTTAAAGAATCTTCCTTAATTATTGGTTCATTATAAGTGCTTACGTTATCTGTTATTCCTGGAACTATTTTTTTTACAAATATTTCAGGATTTATCTTATACCCTACTGGAGCTTTTGTTTCTTGTATTGTAAGCGTCCCCGATGGCATAGTAGGTCTTCCTAACTCGTTGTACCAAAATGGATCTCCTGAAACTTTATAAGAATCATTTAATTCTGTATATCCATCATTATCTGTTTTAACTACCCAAGTTCTTGTAGGAGATTTACCTAAATCGGCTGGATTAACTCCATCCCCATACTCCCCTGAATAAAACTTTAAAGTGAAATGAGCATCAGCAAGACTACCACTACCTTGAGGTCTATTAGCACCAGTATCAGCATCTACTTTTCTAAGTAAAATACCTATAGGGTCAACTTTAGGCTTATCTTTAAGAGTTTTAGTAGCCTTACTACCCGCACTAACAGTTATAGGATAAGTAGTCTTATCTAAGTAATATCCTTTAGGTGCTTTGGTTTCTTTTATATAATAAGCTCCCGCATCTAACTCTATTTCATTAGACCAACCATTTGAACCTATAGTTAAAGTTCCTACACGATTAGTAGCACTAGAATTAGAATACACTCCATATTCAGCTCCAACTAATGAATAACTATTATTCCCATTAGTTATTGAAGGATCTGCTGATTCTTTAGAAATTTGTAATCTACCTTTTTGTTCAAATTCCCAATATGCTAAGTCTTGAGTAGCTCCACCATTAGTAGTTACTACATATACCTTAAATCCACTTGGTGGTGTTGCTAGTCCACTAACATAATTGTAAAAATCATTTCCTAAACTATATGATGCATGACCATTAGCTTTTGAAGCTGCTTGAGTAGTTGCAATCATAAGTAAGTTTTGATTACTTGACCAAGAACTTGATATACCACCAGTTCCAGGACCATTGTACCCATAGTAAAGAATTTTTCTTAACATATCATTATTTGCTAATCTTTTATTAGTAGCAATAGTTCCACTAGATGGATCTTTCATTTCAAACATTACACAAAAAGCTTGTTTTCCATTAATAGATAATAATGGAGCTGTATGTGCATACCCATTATAGTATTCTGTTATTGCCCCTCTATTTCCAACTACTAAACTTTCTCTTGTATTTAAAAAGGAAAATCTATTACTAATTAAATCTCTCTTAAAAAGTCTGCTTTCAATTAAACTTTGTCTAATAATAAATTCATCATTACTATTAGTTTCAGTTAGAAATTCCTTTATTTCATCATTTGTTAATGAGTTTAATAGTATAAGTACACCTTCATCCATTAAATCAGCACTAGATTTATTAGAAAGATATTCTTCAGTTAAAAAGAAGTTTTCATCAACCTGATCTAATAAATTTTTTTCTGTTGCTAACTTCTTTCTAGCTTCTATTAGATTTTCTTCCATCTTAATGCCATCATTATACTTATTTATAATAATTTCCTCTGTAAGTTCCTTTTCAATGTCATTAGAAATTTCCGATTTATTATTATCTTCTTTTTCTTCTTTGACTTCATCTTTAGTTTCTTCTTTAATTTCATTATTAACTTCTTCTTTAGTTTCTTTTTCAAAGTTTACATCAATAAAAGTACCATCAGATTTTGTACTAACATCATATATTCTACTGTTTCCACTTTCTCCAGCTTGAGAATCAACCCCACTTACAGAAGCTATTAAATAGCCATCATTAGGAGTTACTGTTAATTTTAAATCACTATTTACAGTTGCATTAGCTCTTAATACATCCTTATCTTCTAAAGAATATTTTGAATAGCCATCATCAACAATAACAGTACCTTTACCATTAACTCTGATTTCTAACTTAGCAATTTCTTCTACAGTTTGTGCTTGTGCTTTTATATCACTACCCATTCCTATAAAGATGCAACTAGTTAGAACTAAACTTAAAATTCTTTTAAGTTTTCTCAAAAAACTTCCCTCCTTAACATTTTGTTGTAGTTAAAAATTTACAATTTTTTCATCCCCCCTATCACTTCTTTAAATTATGCAATTAAAAAACTCCAACTATATTCAATAGTTGAAGTTCTTTATGTTACATAATTTTTACACTAAAAAAACACCTATATAATAGGTGTTTTAAATTTAAAATAAATATATATATTATTAATTTAAAAAGTGTTCCCGAGGAACACTTTTCTTTATTTAAGCATTTACTAAACTTAATATTTTATTTATGGCTTTTTCTTTGCTAATATCCTCACACTTCATAATATTAACTATCTCAAAATTTAAATAATCATCTGAAATATATTCATTATTATAAGCTTTTTTTATTTTATTTATATCTTTTTCAGATAAAATTACACTTATACTCTCATTTTTCATTAATAAAATTACCCCTTTGTGTAAAGACAACAATGAAGTAAAGTTTCTGTAAATAAGGGTGTAGCTTCATTGTTACGCCTTTATTATACTTATTATTCCTTACTATAAAAGTATTATTTAGTTGCTCCACAACTACAACTATATCCAGTTGTTACTGTTTCATCCCAAGCTGCTTTATCAACAACCCATTTATTTTCATATACTGCATCGTGATTTATTTTATCAGTTCCTACTTGGACTTGTACATATTCTGTAGTCCAACCACCAGGTTCTCCATTTAACATATGATTTTTATTATGGGTAGTAGGATCAGCAGTTATATCTGCACCACAACCATTACAAATTTCTCTTGCTTGTTCTTCATATATTGGAATTTCTTCTGTCCATGATTCACTAACTAAAATATTTTCATAATGTCCTTGTTCCTCATGATGAACTGTACTAGTAATTGGATTCCAACTATGAGTGTGTTTATTTGAATCACTTGTATTATTATCATTAGGCTTATTTGGAACTGTACCATTATTAGTGTTATTATTTGTACTATTATTTTCAGTTGAATCATTTTTACTGCTTGTACTATTTGAATCCGAATTTGATGTGCCTGAAGTAACTTCTTCAGTTGAGCTGCTATTATTATCATCAGCTACTTTCTTTTCTGCTTCTGCAATTTTATTTTCTAAATCCTTTTTTTCTTCATCTGATAGATTAGATGTATCTGTCTTTTTTAATTCTTCTAATTTCTCCTTTGCATACCTATTATCTTTATTAACATCTTTCTTATTGTATTTTTTATTGTCTTTCTCTATAGCAATATTTTTATTTTCTACATTCTTATTATTTAATAGCATTGTTCCAGCTAATGTTAATACTAAAACTCCTGCTACTGTTCCAGCTATTATTTGTACTTTCCTATTTTTTAACATTTCCTTGATTTTTTCAAAATTCATAAGTTAATTCCTCCTCATAAATTTGTGTCCGTTGGGGACACTTTTTTCCCTATTTTCTATTAATTACCTACCATATTTAATTTATTTATCTTTAGTTTATAACATAATTATAACAAATTTATTGTGCTTTTGTAATTCTTGTAGGTGTATCAAACGTAACTACTGGAGCTACTTTCTTGTCTATTACCAGGTCGCCGTTTTTCGCTTGTTTATAAATATTTTTATTAAATTTTGCAAAATTCCTATTTGAAATTTCTTGTGAACATTCCCACCTGGTTTTCCTTATAATTTCTTTTGTTCTTTCTCTTTCAAATTCATGTTTTTCTTTTAAATCTTTTAAATTTCTTTGTATATATTTTCTAATGGCATCAACACTTTTATCAATTCTTCGAGAAATCTCCTTAGCATCTACTCCATTCAAATATAATTTTTCAATCATAATTTTATCTCTCAAATCCAATACCAAAATGAACACCCCTTATTTAGATATAGTTGTCCCAACCCATTTGGTTGGACAAATTTAATTCTTTTATGTTAAAAAATATATCATTTGACATATAATCTGTCAATATTTTTGACACATTTTGTTTCATGACTTTAAATATATTTTTCTTTACGGTATAACTAATTATGAGGTGTATTACTATGAATAATTTTTTTTCAAATAATATAAAAAGTCTTAGAGTTGATAATGATTTTACTCAACAAGAAATAGCAGATGCTCTTGGAATAACTAGATCTCGATATTCAAATTATGAAAATGGAATAAATGAACCTTCACTAGATATATTAATAAGATTATCAAAACTATTTAACTGTTCTATTGACGACCTATTAAAAATCAAAATAAATACTATTATTAAAAATAAAATAGATAGTATTATTACAGAAGAACCAGAAACTAGTTTAGGCTTAAATGAATTTAATTATTCTGACTTAAAAAAGAAACTTATAGAAAATAGAAGTTTTTATGAAAAAAAGAAAAAAACTATATTGGGTGAAATAGATGTTAAAATATCTGAAATAGATTCTGTTTTAGATTTTATAAATAATCTTTATACTGAAGAATCTTTAAATGAAATTTCACATAATAAAAAAGATGAGTAATAATTTTCATATCACTCATCTTTTTTATATTTTGTTAGATTACATCTATCTCATTATTAACTCATGTCCCCTGGGAACATTTTTATTTTCATATTTCCCATTACTAGTTCTTATAAATATTTCTTCAAATATTTCCTTTTAGCTTCTCTCAATACACCTCTAAATTTTTACATAGTTGCCCCAACCCATTTAGTTGGACAAATTCAATTATGTACTTACATTTTTTGTCTTATTACAACAACATAATATCAATATCAACATTATGTGTCAATATGAAATTTTATTTTTTTATTATTCTTTTCATATTGAAACATATTCTGTCTTTTGTTCTATTTTACTATTATTCTATTGATAGAAAGGGGTGATTTTTTTGAAAAAGAATTACTTTTGTGAAAATCTAAAATATATAAGGAGTTCTTTAAATATCAGCCAAAAAGAAATAGCGAATCACTTAAAACTAAATCCTAGCTCATATTCTAACTATGAAAATGGTCGCCGAGAGCCTGGTATAGATGCTTTAATAAAAATTTCTGATTTTCTTAATGTTGAAATAGATATGCTTTTAACCAAAAATCTTAGCAATAATCCTAATTTTTTGAAGGATATTCAAAATAAAGTTTCAAATGATATTAATTATGATGAAAAAATTAAAGATATTAATTTAGATATGTGTAAAAATATTTTATTTGAATTAGAAAATAAAAAAAGAAAATGCTTATCTCTAATTAATTATGAAATTCCTAAAAAAATCAAGGAAATTGATAACCTAATTAAATATATTAATCTTTACAATGATCAAGATGTAGAGATTAGTGAGGAAATTTCATCTGATATTATTAACTTTAAACCCAAAGAAAAAAATATTGAGTATAGATCTATAAACCTAATTGGTAAAGTATCTGCTGGTAATCCTTGTTATGCCTTTGAAGAAATACTAGATAGTTTCAATATTCCTTCTAACCTACTATGTCCTTCCAAAGATTACTTTATTCTTAAAGTTAAAGGCGATAGTATGAATAAAATATATTCTCCTGGTGAATTAATCTTAATAGAAAGTACCACTTTGGTTGATAATAATGATATTATTATTGCTATAATTGATGAAGAAGCTACTTGTAAAAAAGTTCATTTTTACCCTAATGAAATTGCCTTAATTCCACAAAGTAGTAACCCATTACATAAGGTTCAAACATATAAACTTATTGATGTTCATATATCAGGTAAAGTTCTTGGAAAACTTTTTGATTATATAAAAAATGAGTAATATATAAATTATTACTCATTTTTTTCTATTTTATTAAATTATATCTTGGCTCATTTTTAATTCATGTGTTAATAATTCTCCTGATACAATATGATTAAATAAAGCAAAATTACTTTTACCTTTTAAATCTTGTATCATAGTAAATCTATTGTCTTTATTTAATGTTTTGTCATATGCCTTGTGTAATATATTTTTTACTATAGGACTGCTTAAATCTAAATCATTGTACTTTAGTTCTAATCTTTCCTTTAATGCTTCATTTTGAACCTTTATATAATCTAGCCATATTACACTTTCATCTTTTACTTTTTGCTCATTTAATTTTAAATAGTTTCGTGGTTCATTATCTTTTACAGTAAATACTACCCTATCTACAGATCTTCCTTTTTTAATTTTTTCTTTTATCTTTATTTCCATAATTCCAGTTGAGTTAATTTCATCAATACTTCTCTTCAATATGTTAGTTTCAAAAGAATTAAATGTTTTATTTTTATCACCCAACTGCAACATATCTCTTAATTCCTGTACTGAAAATTCAATATCCCTTTTTGCTCCACTCCAACTTCTTAATATTATATAAAATCTTTGTGCATATATTCCCTTTAATTTATATATAACTTGTAAAGCATTTTGAGTATGACCTAATCCTAAATCAAAAAGATATTTATAAAGTTTTGCTGGTACTACTACTTGATAATTTCCAGTTTCTTTTTCTATGTAAAAATGACTTATTAACGATGCTATCATTTTAGCTCTAACTCCATCTCGTGTAACTGTATCAAATGTAATAGTACAATTGCTTAATGCTGAAAAAGTATCTTTTAAAGAATTTTCCGTTCTATCATTTTTTCTCTTAAATATTTCATTAAAATCATCTTGAGTTAATTTACATGTTAATGTTTCTATTTCACATAACTTTTTCCACTTTAATATATCTTCTTCACTTAGTTCTGACTTCTTATTTTCAGCTATTATATACTCATTATTATCTCTCTGTATTGCATACATTAACTTTAAGAATAAATTGTTTTCTTTTTCTCCTATAGAATATCTACCTCGAGCAATACTATTTGGTGTTGCTAATACTTCATACCCCATATCTTAACCTCTCTTATAAAAATATGTTTTTTATAAGATAACTTTACCACAAATAAACAACATTGTAAACGCAAATTTGATGTGGTTTTGCTTATTTTAAAGTATCAATTTGATGTGGTATCAATTTGATGTTGTTTAGGTATCAATTTGATGTGGTTTTATTGTTACTAGGTATCAATTTGATGTGGTTTACTTAATGTTTAGTATCAATTTAATGTTGTTTAAGTATCAATTTGATGTGGTTTTGCTTCTATAACTTAGTAAAATAGCCATGTCTAACCATCCTAAATACTATTCCTAAATACTTTTCTTAAATACTATATCTATAAATACTAATGAAAGGTTTCCTCGCATTATTATCTTTTCATAAAATCAATTAATGCAATTGCTATAGAATCTTTTTGAGATAATTTATTATCTTTACAGTATTGAACAAATCTATCTAATACATTTTTATAGGTTCTTACTGATCTAGTTACAATTTCTCCATCTAATACTATATCCGTAGTACACAATTTATAGTTTTTGATAATATTTTTTAATATTGTTATTTCTTCTTCTGTAAAAAGGTGTCCTTCGGGGACATTATTTTTAATACTATTGGAATTTTTCTTCGTTTCTTTTTTTGTAATACTTCGTGTTATATCTATGTTATTATTTTCTATTAATTTCTTTTCAATCTCTTTTTTTGATGTGTTACTATGTGTTTCACTTGTAAAATATATATATTTTTTTAAATTTTTATCATATTTAAAATTATTTCTATTTAATTTTTTTCTTAAAGTATCTTTACCCACCTTCATTTCCTTTTCTATCTGAGCCATTGATAAACCATTTTTCATTTTCTCATTAACATATTCAACAATTTCATCAATCTTAATATCGACCATACAAATTCTCCTTAAATTATATTTATAACATACTATAACATCATTATAACACTAGTTGTAAAATTTTAACATAAACTTTTGTGTTACATATGTATTATATTTACAATACAAATATAATAATAAAATATTACAATAAAAAAACAGATTAGAAAAAACTAATCTGCTATTATATTCATTTTATGGTATAATTATATTGTTTTTTAAGCCACGATGGATGGCGTGGCGGTTGTACGTTTTCCGCCTTTTGGCTATTGATAGTAATTTTTTCATTACTATAAAGTTAAAAAGGTGGTGGTATTGATATGCTAGAAATTATTCTAATAGGATCTATTTGTATAGTTCTTATTAACCTGATATTGAAACATAATAGAGATTTTAAATTAGAAATTAATTTAAAGCTTCTAGGTCTTAATATTAAAATTAATAGCAAAGAAAAACGACACCCATCCAACCAAGATTAATGTCGCTTTTCTTGTAATTCTTTTACAGTATCAATAGCCCAAAGTAAAACATTCTTGGACTAGCATCGTATTACCAGTACGGTGCTTTTCTTATTTATATTATACCACATTTTTTTATTTATAAACTACATTTTAATAAAAATATAGTTATAACACACTATAACACTATTATAATGCTTATTATCATATTTTCAATATATACAATTATATTACATAATTAATACAATTGTATATTATTTTTATTAATTATGTATTGAAAAGATATTAATATAGTATTGCAGTATAATTGTATTACAATTTTAATATAAATATATTATTTTTAACTTCTTTTTGTATTGAATTTGTATTACAAATATATTATAATATAAATATGAAATACATTTGTAATACAAATTTATTAATAAAGCATTATATGGAGGGTTTTAGAATGAATGATAAAGAAATTATATTAAAAGTAGGAAATGATAACGGAAATAGTGAACATGATTTAATAATTAATGGTGTTTCAATAGCTCAACCTAATGTTTTTGCTAAGGTTAGAAAATTACCTAATTTAGATGAAGTGAATAAAGATTATGTTTTAGAGAATATTGCTGATAATTTAATAGTTACTTGCGAAGATCCATCTGGTATATATTATATTGGAAATTATGCTTTAAAGTCAGGACAAAAAGTTAGAAATATTGAAGTTGGAATTGATAATAATAAACTTGAAAGTGATATAGTAATGGTTAATACTTTAGCCCAAATTGCTGGATTTGGTGTTAAAGAGTATTATAATAAGTTTAATAATTTTGATGATATTATTAACATAAAGGTTGATATGACAACTGCTTTACCTATTAGTTACTATTCTCACAAAAAATCATTAGAATTTGCTGATAAATTCTTAAATAAATCACATATTGTTACAGTTCATATTGGCAATTCAACAGCTAGAGTTAAAATAGATTTTGAATTTGTTAAAGTAATACCTGAAGGTGTAACAAGTATTTTTGCATTAAAAGAATGTAATAATTATATATTTGAAGAATATAATCTTCAAAATAAAGATAAGTTAAATAGTGATTATTTCAAAGATGCTAGGGTTCTTCATGCTGCTATAGGTGAAGGTACTTCTGAATTTCCTATAACTAAGGGCATAGAGTTTAATCCCGACTTTATAAAAGGTACTAATAATGGAATCGGTCATGCTATAGATAAAGCTATTGAAGAATTTAAATCATTAAAAGGATTAAGTAAATTCAGCAGACAAGATTATTCAAAGATATTAATGGATGATAGTCATAAATTCCATGATGATGCTATGGAAATTGTAGAACAATATATAGATGAAGAAGCCGAAGAAATATTACATCATATTAAAACTGAAATTCAAAAAGCTAATAATGAAATTGATGTTGTTTGTGTATATGGTGGTGGTTCTATCTTTATGAGAACTTATTTAGAATCAAATTTAAAGAGTTTCTGCGATAGAGCTGAAATTAAACTTCTTTATATTCCTAAAGAATATGCTGTTACTTTAGAAGCAGAAGGTTTATATAATTTTACTAACAGTAAAATTTTTGAAGTTTTAAAATTAAAGCATATTCAATCTAAAAATAAATAATTCGGGTAGGTGAAATTCTATGGCTGATACTCAAAAGAAGAAAAGATCTGTATATTCATTTGGACTAAAAAAAACTGATAGTCCTATTATTAAAGACTTTATAGAGAATCAAACCAATTTTTCTGAAACTGTAAGATATTTAATTTATAAGTATGTTTCTGAAAATAATACTGATGATATTTCTTATAAATTTAATGAGTTAGTTTTTAGTAATGCTATGTCTTTAAAGTCAAATACTAGTGAAAATATTAATATAAATTCAAGCAACACAAATGTAACACATGATGTTACTGATACTAATTCTGAAAGTAGTAAATCTACTAATGAAGTAGATTATGATAATGAAATTAGTTGTGATAATGAATCTTTAGGTGATGATGATATTCCTGATTGTTATAAATAGAAATAGTGATTTTATAACCGATAAAACTAAAAGTGTTCCTCAAGAACACTTTTTTATTACTTATTTTATAAAATTTATACACTAATAATAAATTAATATAAAGTGTTCCCTGGGAACACTTTATTATTTTTTTAAATTTATATCAAAACAAAGGAAAATTCACTTAATTCTTTTTTAATATACTAATATTTTGATTTAGTATATTAAAAAAAATAATATACTACTAATATGCTATTTGGTTTTAGTATATTACTTTTAATCATTAGTATATTTTCCATTGAAATAGTGCTATAATATAAGTATAGATAAAAATGTTGGAGGATTTATGATGAAAGAAGAAAATATAAAAGAGAAAAAGAAGCAAAAAGCACCATTAGGAATTAGACCTGATGATTATATTGAGCAAAAATTTAAAAGTATGGCAGAAAATAAAGGTATATCTCAAACCAAATTATTTGAAAAAATATTTTGGGAGTTCACGAGAAACTCAAATGAAGCACTAAGACTACAATCTTTAGACTGTAGCTTAGAATTACAATCTATTAGTGGAGCTTCATCAACTTTAATAAAAGCTATAGATAAAATTGTTACAAAGGCTCAACTTGAACTTATGTCTAAAAATAGAGAAGTTGAAAATATTAAAGAAGCTTCAGACAAGAAGATAGAATTAGCTAATATTGAGCTAACAAATAAAATTAAGGAATTAGAATTACGAAATAAGGAACTCGAAGAGCAGCTAAATAATTCTAATGCTATTGTAGTTGGATTTAATACAGTAAAAAATGAACTAGATTCAAAAATAGAAAACCTTAATAAAACTGTAATTGAATTAAATAATGATATAAAAGAAAAAGATAAGAACATTCAAGATAAAAATAATGAAATTTTAAATAGTTCTAAGGCTATTGAGAATATGGAAAAAGAAATAGCATTGATAAAAGAGCAGAAAGTAATTTTAGAAGGAAAAAATGCAAGTTTACAAGTTAATGTTGAAATGCTACAAGGAACTATCAATACTTTTAATTCTATAAAGAAAACTGAAATTGAAGCTATTAAAGATAATGAAGCTACAATAAATCAATTAAAGATAGATAAGTTAAAAGCTGAATTTGAAAATGAAGTATCTAACCTTAATAATAGTATAGTATCTTTAAAGAAAGATATTGAATTAAAAGAAGATGAATTAAAAGCAGTAAAAGAATCTTTAAACAATGTAATATCTTCTAAAGACTTAGAAATAAAAACTTTAATTAAAGAGAATAAGTCAATTAAAAAATTAAAATAGATGCGAAATTTAAAGGGGTGGAGAATTTATAATGAAGTATGAAAAAGTCGTTTTAGATTTTGAAACTACTGGATTAAGTGCTAAATTTGATGAAATATTGCAAGTAAGTGTAATAGATCAGGACGGAAATGTTTTAATAAATGAGTATTGTAAACCTAAAAATATTACTTCCTGGAATGATGCAGAAGAAATACATGGTATTAGTCCAGCTATGGTATTAGGTAAAAAGCCTTTTGAAGATTATGTTGAAGTCTTATCGGATATTTTAACTAATACTGATGAAATTATTATTTATAATGCAGAGTTTGAAGTAGGCTTTTTAAAGAAATATGGTGTTGAGTTCAATAATAATATTTATGATTTGATGTTAGAATTTGCTGAAATATATGGTCAATGGAATGAGTATTTTGGAAGTTACACTTGGAAATCATTAATTGATTGTTGCTTATATTATGGTTATTACTTAGGTAATGCTCACGATAGTTTAGAAGATTGTAAGGCAACTTTATACTGTTATAACAAAGTGATAAATAAAGAAGATAAATATGAGGGAAAAGAATATATCGGAAAAACAGTTAAAGAATTTTTAGATGAAGCGTGGGTAAAGGTTAATAATAAATCTATTGCATTGCGTATCTATCCAATAGAATCAAACAGTAAAAATTGGTATTTTTACGGTGAAATTAAAGATTATGATGATATTAAACACAAGGATCTGTTAGATTGTAAAATACATAAAGTAAGATATACTACTCCTAGACATTTATCTATTTATGTTGATAGTTTTTTACAAGGTGATTATGATTTATTGCAAAAAGAAATAGAAAAATTAAAGGAAAAGAACTCTGAATTAGAAGAAGAAAATAAGGAATTAAGAAATGTTAGATATGAAAATTATAGGTTATATAGAGAAGAAAATGAGAAGGTTATAAAATTAGAAAAGAAAATAAATAAAATGAAAGAAAAACTAGGTTTAGTGTTAAAGGAAAAAAAGAAAGTACCAGTTTTTAATAGTTATGGTTTCTATACTGCTGAATATTGCAGAACTACTAAAAAGCCAATGATCCAGCCAAGTGAATATAGAGCATTTAAAGATGTTTTATTATCTCAAACTAGATGTAAAGAAATTAAGAAGCCAGTTCGTGAGGGTGAAGAAATTTATGCTTTTCTTAGGGTAAGAAATGGTTATTGTGCTTTATATTATAGAAATGTTAAGGTAGGTAATAAAGATGATTAAAATTAGACTAACTTATGCTGATGATAAAGAAAAAGATATTACTATAGAAAAGATTAAAGAAAATTTTGAAGTTTTAAATATAAGTAGAGAGTATAAAGGGCGTGGAAATAGTCAATATTCTAATGTTTATATTGATGCAAATATCATAGAGAAAATATCTAATAAATAAATTGTAGATAATCCGAACTAAATAAGAAAATATGATCTTTGAAAACTGAATAGTACGGTATTTACAAAATATGTTATAATTATATTGAATTATTTAGTAATAATTAATATAGGTATACTATTAATTATGTATTTAAAATGGGAGGTTTTTATGAAAATAGTTGTTTTATTTTGTAACATTATTGTTCCAGTAATTATGATTTGGATAGGTATATTGTACAACAGACATTCTAATGAAAAAACAAATAAAATATTAGATTTGTTTATGCCTATTGCTATGATTGGCAGTGGATTAGGTGGTGCAGACAATAGTTATTTTTTTAATGATAAAAACTCATTAGAATATTCTAATAAAAAGTGTGGTTTGATTTGGTTTATATCAGGAATAGTTACATTAATAATAACTATTATAGTATTAATAATAAATAAAGCAGATATTTTAAATGATACAAACCTTTTAAATACTAATAATGTTAGTGTTATTATGCTAGAAGTTGAACTTGCAATAGTAGTTATGATTTTTATAAGTGTAAAATTTATTTTAAAAAAGGCTTTTTATAAGAAATTTGATACCAAACTTTAATATATTTCGAGGACTAAATTAAATATTAAATTATGAAAATATCGTATTATCTTAAATAAATATACGATATTTTTTTATGCGCAATTCAAAAATAATAAATAAATTTCAATGTATTTATAGATAAGGGGGATAAATAATGATTGAATATAAAAAACTTATCAATAAAAGGGAGATTGATTATAAAAGAATAGGTGCTTTGCTAGTTGTAGAAGATAAACTATATCCAGGTGATACACATACTGATTGTATTGAATTTATGCTGATGAGTGAGGAAGATGATTCAGTAATAAAGAAGATAGAAGATGAAATATATAATGGTACTTATTCAAAAAAATATGCTATGTGTGAAATTTTAAATACAGCAATTATAGTTCATAATCAGGATTCTATAAATGATGATTTAATTAGAACTACATTATTGTCTTATTGTGATAATTTAAAATGTGATTTGTATGTAGTCCCTAAAGTAGAAGATTCTAATTATCTTATAAAATTAAATTAATATATTGTTTTTAAATTTTATTTTTCCTGGCACTATTCCCATCACCCAATTATAACGCTTCAATAAGCTAATATATTCTATTACTTTACATTGTTCCATCTACCTAGCGACCAATGTAAAGCAAAGAATATCTAAGCTTCTTTTTGCTATAATCGGGTCCCGATGGAGTGCATCCAAATAAGTAAGAAGTCCTTTAGGGGACTTCTTTTTTTATCTTGTTTTTTTGAAGCACTAGCCTATCATATTTCCGTTCAAGTAGTAAAGCCATTCCATAAAATTTTTTGTCGGCCAACTGGATCTGCAGTTAGCAGCCAAAAATTTTTCTTCCATTTTCCTTTACAACTCACTCCAATATGTAGTCTTAGGCTCAACAAAAAAACAACAACACGACGGTAGGAGTGCTAATTTAAAGTTTATATTTTAGGAGTTGATAGTATGTGCCAATACAAAATTTTCTTATCTGCTACTGACAAAGAAATAGCTGATAAATCAAAAATGAGAGTTGACCTTTTTGGGGATATGAAAATTAAAGATATTGAGGAATTAAAAGATTTTAAGATTTTATATGTTTCCCAAGGGCATGAAGATTTAGTATCTATCAAAGGTAAAGAAGTACCTCGTAAAGTTAGATATATACAAGTTTTCAAAAGATAGTTTCATTTATTGAAAGGGGGTGATTTGGTGAAAAAAAAGAAAAAAAAGAAGAACAAAATCGGAACTGACAAATTAATAATTCTTTTAACTGCATTGGTCAATTTAGTTATTGCAATTATTAATCTCATCTCACTACTTAGCAAGTAGGCTAGTCAAGGGAGGGTTTACCCCCCTCCTGTTCCAAAATCATTCTTCTTTAATGATAACAAATTATTAAGGAGGTATCAATAAAAATGACAGAAAAAAAATTAAATATTGCTTCAATAATAATAGTTATATTAAACCTACTAGTTACCATAGCAACATCATTTGTACTAATTTTTAGATAAGTAAAAAGGTGTCCTTTGGGGACACCTACCAAAATAAAAGATAATGAGATTTATATAAATTTTAATTAGAAAATGGAGGAATTAATTATGAAAAAAGTATCAATTTTTAATATAAAAGGTGGAGTTGCAAAAACAACTTCTACAGCCAATCTAGGAGCTTGTTTAAGCAAACAAAATAAGAAAGTATTATTAGTAGACCTTGATCCTCAAAGCAACCTTACAAAGCTATTTAAAGCCTACAGTATGGACGATTTATCAGTATCAGATGTTTTATTAGATAAAGATTTAGATATACATAAAGTTATCAAAAAAACAGATTTTGAAAATATAGAAATAATACCTAGTAATGTTGCTCTAGCTTTTACTGAAAAGAAAATTCTTTTAGATGTTAATAGAAGTCAACAAAATAGATTAGCAAAGGCTCTAGCAAAAATTAATGATGAATATGATTATTGCTTAATAGATTGTCCTCCAAGTCTTAATATGATTACTGTAAATTCTCTATGTGCAAGTGATGAAGTATTTGTACCAGTCAAAATAGATAAATTTGCACTTGATGGACTTGAATATCTATTAGAAAGTATTCAAGAGATAAAAGAAGAATTTAATCCTAATCTTAACTTCAAAGGTTGCTTTATTACAATGGATACGGCAACAACAGTAAATAAAGTAATAAAGAAAGAACTTAAAAATTTATTAGGAGATAAGATGTTTAATACTACAATTAAGCAAAATGTAAAAGTAATAGAAAGTACATTTGATGAATGTCCTGTAGTATTTGGTAATAAAAAAGCTAGGGCAAGTATCAATTATAGAGATTTATGTAAAGAAGTATTTTAAAAATGTAGGTGTCCCTCGGGGACACCCCACAATAAAAAATAGTTAAATAAAGAAAGGTTGTTATAAATATGAGTAAGAAATTTTCATTAAGTCAAGGAATGTTAAATCAAGTATCACAAAATGTTAAGAAAGCAAATGAAATTGAAGCTAAAAACAACTTCAATGTTCAATATATAGATATAAAAGATATTGAAAGAAATAAGAAAAATTTCTATGAAATAGTGAATGTAGATGAATTGGCAGAAGATATTAAAATGAATGGATTAAATCATAATTTAGTTGTTAGAAAATTAGATAATGGAAAATATGAGTTAATAAGTGGTGAAAGAAGATATACTGCTCTTACACGATTAGTTGAACAAGGAAACGAAATATTTGCTTTAGTTCCTTGTAAGGTTATTGAAGCGAATGATATTGATAGTGAAATAATTCTTATTCAAGCTAATGCTCAAACTAGAGAGTTAACAGAAATAGAAAAGCTTGAACAAGTAAAAAGGCTTACTGAACTATATAAAACTAAAAAGAAAAATGGTGAGAAAGTTCCAGGAAAGATAAGAGAAATAATTGCTAATGATTTAAAATTATCTCCAACACAAGTAGGAAGATATGAAAGAATAAATAAAAATCTTATTCCAGAGTTAAAAGAAATACTTGAAAATGGTAATTTAACTATTGCTAATGCAAGTGAATTTTCTTCTTTAAGTGAAGATAATCAAAAAGTTATCTTAGAAATAATAAATAATAAAGTTGAAATTAGTAAGGAGGAAGCTACAGAATTAAAAGTAAAGCTAAAGAAACTTGAACAAGAAAAAGCTGATGAACTTAAAAGGTTAGAAAATGAAAAGTTAGTTGAGATAAGAAGAATAGAAAATGAGAAAGACGAAGCTCTTAGAAGTAAGAAACTTATAAGTGATGAAGTTTTAAGATTAAAAAGTGAATTAGATAAAAGTGAAAATAAATCGGAGGAAGAAATAAAGGAACTTGAAAATCAATTAAGAGAAGAACTAAAAAAAGATTTAGATAATAAATATTTATCAGAAATTGAAAATATAAAAAATGAAGCTAATTCTAATAAAGAAGAAAAGGAACGTTATAGAAAAGAATTAGAAGAAATGAAAGCAAAGTCTAAGGAGAATAAAGATAAATCTGATGAATTTAAAGAAAATTATAAATTAGTAGCAGATTTAAAAAGCGTATATCAAGGTTTAGTATCTATCCTTAAACAACATAGAAAAATGAAAGATAATAAAATTGTTATAACTGATGATATATTAGAACAACTTGACAAAACTATGATGGCTACTTCAATTCTTAGAACTTTGAAAGATGAAATAAGATAAAGTTTAAAGTGTTCCTCGGGAACACTTTAAACACAAAATAGTTATTATATAATATTATTTGATGTACTATTTATTTAAAGCTTAAAAAATGAAATTGTAAAAAACTTATTCTATTTCTTAGGAGGTAAAAAATGAGTGGAATATTAAATATATTTAGTTTTTTTAAAGAGTGTTTAACACTTCTATCTAAAATTTTAAAAGGAGAATGTAGGGCTATTCCAATAGATTCAAGCAATATTGATTATTTATATCATGTAGTAGATAAAGAACATGTTCAAAATATTATTGATGATGGATATATATTACTACAACGTAATTCTAGTGATTTTTTAGCAATGTCAGGAAATGAAATGAAGGAAGGTACTAGATTTCTCTATGCTTTCAAAGACTTCCCAACAAAGGAGAGATTAGCTATATCAAAAGGAGATTTTTTTAATGAGAAAGTGGTTTTTAAGATTAAATATAATAAAGAGAAATATAAAGATATTTATATGCGAAAATTAGATGAAGCTATTCTAGTACCTATATATGAAGATAAATTCTATTTAAATGATTTAGAATATAGTATAAAAGATTTATAATTTTAAATATAGATGATATCTTTTTATTATATATCCTGGCACTAATCCCATCACCCAATTATAACGCTGCAATAAGCTAAGATATTCTATTACTTTATCTCGTTCCATCTATCCGAGCGACCAATCTAAAGCAAAGAATATCTAAGCTTCTTTTTGCTATAATCGGGTCCCGATGGAGTGCATCCAAATAGGTAAGAAGTCCTTTGGGGACTTCTTTTTTTATCTTGTTTTTTTGATGCACCAGCCTATCATATATCCATTCAAGTTGTAAAGCCATTCCATAAAATTTTTTGTCGGCCATGATCCTTACCAGGAATAGCAGCCAAAAATTTTTACTTCATTTTCCTTTACAACTCACTTCTATATGTAGTCCTAGGCTCAACAAAAAAACAACAACATGAAAGGAATGGTGCTATCTATGAAGTTAAGAGTAGTTATGACAAATGGAGTTAATTATTTAATTGAAAGTGGAGAATTTAAAGATAAAGATTTGATGTCAGCTTTATTAAAATTCCATTCTGATGATTGGGGAATTTTATGTAATGAAGATAAAGAATTTCAAAATGAATTATTAAAAAATCCTAATTCAAAGTATGAAGATAGATTTATGGGAGTTTATATGATAAATGAACATAAAATTTGGATTATGAGTGAGTATGATTATTCAATAAAAAGTTTATTAATCACTATCTTACTTCCTGAAGAATACTAATCAAAAGGTGTTCTTCGGGAACACCTTTTATAAATAATAAGTAAAGGAGATGTCAAAATGAAAAGTATAGTTTCTTATCCAAATAGGGGAGAGTACGGAAATAATAAATATAGGGGAAATGCTACAGGAAAATTATTAATAGATTTACATTCAGTTTATAAGTTTGATGAAATAAGTGATTATATGAGTGGAAGTTTTACAACTGCTGATGTTGGTAAAGAATTAAATATAGTAACTAATTGTTATGACTTAAATGGCTTACAAGGTGAACAATCTAAATTTGACTTAATAGAAAATGATATTAAAGAAAGAAATAATTTCATATATTGGCATCCACCTTATTGGGATATGTGCGTTTTGTTTCTGCACAACACTCTTGGAAACAAGAACTAAAAGCAGACATGAAATTCTTATAATAGGAATTCATGAACTCTATAATTGAAATTACAGGTGAAAATCCTGAATGGTGTAAATGTAGGTACACTAAAACCTAATCCTCCGACATGCTGACCATTTCTATTAATAGTTGGTATGAAGCTCGGTGAAGACACGTGAAAATCGACCTGAGATGGTAGAGAAGTAATGTGGGGTGCTAAAAAATTACTATGTGTATTGGAGCTATTTGCTTGATAGCTAGGAAGAATCGTGGAAGGCACGCTTCGTGAAGTAGGGTAAATCGAACTGAAGATTTATAATCCCGAAGGGGATTTCAGTCGCAGTAAAGGCTTATGTTCTCCTTGTTACTGCTTATATCCAAAAAGGATATGAGTTCTTAATCCACCTACAGAGGATAAAAGAATGGCTGACGGAGTAGACACGGACACTAAGGTAATATGTAAAGCTAGATTATAGGGAACAAAAGAAGCCTGATAGATAATGCTAAGCATAATAGAATGTGATGTATCTAAATAGTAGGAAATGACTATTGAAATCAGGTGGCAGCAGCCCGTAGTAGTTCGAGATAGGGAAAGCCTATTACATGGCGAAGGGGCATAGTCAATTTTATAATTAACAAATTAGCAAGTTTTGAGGAAGCCGTTGTGCATACCTGACTAAAACCTAAACAAAATCCGAAAGGAGGAATGTTTATGGCTCAAAAATTCAAAGCACCTAAAAGCGAAACAGAACTAAAGAAAATTCAAGATGAAATGTACAGGATAACATCCAAGTGCATTGAATCTAAAGAAATACCTAAGTTTAAAGGACTGGTAGAAATAATGTCTAGTGAAGTTGTCATAATGACTGCTATCCATAATATCAAAGCAAATAAAGGCTCGAAAACTCCAGGGATAGACCAAAAGATTATTGATAAAGATTACTTACAAAAAGATTATTATGAGGTTGTAACTGATATTCAAAATAGTTTTACAAACTATAAACCTGATATGGTGCGTAGGAAATGGATTCCTAAACCCGGAAAACAAGAAAAGCGACCATTGGGAATTCCAACGATTAAAGATAGGATAGTTCAGGAATGTGTAAGATTAATTATTGAACCAATTCTCGAAGCTCAATTCTTTCAACACTCTTATGGATTTCGTCCTTGGCGAGATACTCATATGGCTTTAGAAAGAGTTAAAGACCAAGTCCACAGAATAGGTTACTACTGGATAGTTGAAGGGGATATAAGTAGATTCTTTGATAATGTTAATCATACAATATTAATTAAGAAGCTATATCACATGGGTATAGCAGATAGAAGAATATTAATGATTATCAAAGAAATGCTTAAAGCTGGAATAATGGATGAATGTAAGAAAAATGAATTAGGAACACCACAGGGTGGAATCATAAGTCCAATTCTAGCAAATGTCTACTTACACCAAATGGATAAATGGATTACTAGGGAATGGGAAAACAAAGTTACCCAAAATAATTATTCAAGTAAAAGAAATCAATATCAATCTTTACACAGGTACTCAAACCTTAAACCTGCATATCTGATAAGATATGCAGATGATTGGATACTCCTAACTGATAGTAAAGAACACGCTGAAAAATGGAAATACAGAATTTCAAAATTCTTAGAAACTAATTTAAAGCTAAAACTATCAGATGAAAAGACGTTGATAACTAACATCAAAGAGAAGCCAATACATTTTGTTGGATTCACTTACAAGGTAATCAAAGAGCCTAGCATGAGAAAAGGATATAAGCCAGTCGTAAGACCACAACAAGAAAGAATTGATAAGAAATTACTAGAAATTATTCAAGACATTAAAATGTTAAGACTACCAATGACTAAAGAGAACTTAATTGAAAGTATTAGCAAAATAAACTCTAAGATAAGGGGTATTATAAATTATTACAGTGCAGCCAATATGGTATATTTTAGTTTAGCTAAATACCATAGAAGAATAACGACAGTTGCAATGAACTCATTAAGGAGAAAAGGAGTTATCTTCAAACCTGCACGTGAAGTAAATAACTTGATAGCATTACATTCTAACTATTCAACATGGATACCGGCAATCAAATTACCTAATGAACAATTAATAGGTATAACATCACCGGCATTTTGTAAATATCAGAAAACTTACAACAAGAACCAGGAAGAAACACCGTTTTCTAGTAAAGGAAGAGAGTTGCATTTAAAAAGAACACGTAAGCAACTATCATTAGCTAGAATGGAAGAAATCTTACAAGTTCCTGAAATTATTAAATTTAATAAGTATGACAAATCAAAGGAAATATATAATTATGAGTACTTTATGAATAGAATGTATGCTTTCAATAGAGATAAAGGAAGATGTAAAATTTGCGGAGAGCCTATAATAAACGGAGATAAATTTCACTGTCACCATATAAGCACAAACCTTCCCTTACAACAAATAAACAAAGTTCAAAACCTGTTATCGACACATAGTAAATGCAATAAGCTAATACATGAAAAGATAAGCCAATATGGATTTTCAGACAAAGCAATCAAAAACGCAATAAAATATAGGAAAAAGCTAATTGTTAATTAAATAAAATTGATGGAACGCTGGATGCGATGAAAGTCGCACGTCCGGTGTGAAACAGGGGAAAACAACTCTTAACAGGTAATGCTGAAGATGATTGTTACCTATTGTTATTATCAAATATAGTGGTCATATGTATGGAGATACCCCTTTAAAAAATGATTTATCACACATCAAAGATTATCAAGAGTTTATAAAAGCTATTAATTATTGCCTGGCAAAACAATATGCTAGTTTAAAAGTTGGTGGAAGAATGGCTATATTGATTGCAGATATTAAGAAGAATAAAAGACTTTACTCAATGCTCCTTGATATGAATAAACTAGGTACTGTAGAGCAAATAGTTATAAAAGAGCAATTTAATTGTATGAGTGATAATAGAAAATATTTAAATGAAAACTTCATTAAAATAGCACATGAATATTGTTTAATACTTAGGAAAGATGAACCTTTAATTTTAGATTATATGATTACGAAAAGGGGCAAAATGGATTTAAGAGATAGCTTAAATATAACCTGGAAAGACCTTGTAGCTTCTGTAATGGAAAGCTTAGGTGGAAAATCTAATTTAGAAAATATCTATAAAAAATTAGAAGGTTATAAAAAAACATCTAATAATCAAAATTGGAAAGCTAAAGTAAGACAAACCCTTCAAATTAATCCTAATTTATTTAAAAATATAGAACGTGGAATATGGGCAATAGCTTAAAAAAATTAATAGGCATAGATAACTATGCCTATTAATTTTTAGAGAAAATTTTTAAAAAAATTTTTCTCTATTTTGATTAATCTTTTTTAAAAGATTTCTTATATATTTTGATTAAATTTTTTCAAGAAAATTTAATCATTTTATTTATAATTTTTCTTGAAAAAAATTGGACAAATTGTTTATATTTTTTATAAAGAAATTTGAGCATTTTGTTGACTATCATTATAGTAATGCTATAATGATAATATAAATAGATTTTTTGGTGTACTGACACCATAATAATCTGAAAGATTTACGTGATTTAATTGCACGTCGTTGGTAGGCAACAGAAAAACCTAAAAGATTTGCGTGATTTAATTGCACGCCGTTGGCAGACAACAGAAAAATCAGTTAATTTGGAGTATATGTACTTAGTACAGATACTCCATTTTTTATACAGGGGGATATATGGCAAAACTAAATAAAGATGATGTTTTAAAAACTATAATTAAATCTGCTAATCTTTATAAAAAAAATTTAGTTAACAAAAATTTTCTTATAGTTTCTAAAAATAGAAATGAACCTTATAACTTTTGGGAATTAAAATTTGAGAAAAAACAATTTTTACACCTTGTTGGTGTTAAGACCAATCTTTCTTCTAAACATTTTTACACAAAAGCAACAACTAAAAAATTATCTATTAATGATTTTGAACCTAGAACTGATGGTACTACAGAACTTAAACTTGCTGTTTTACCTACTTTAATGGAATTTAAAAATTCTGTTAGAATGATAGGACATTATTTTGAAGATTGTTCTCCTAGATTGCTTACTGAAGTTTTAGCTGGAAATGTTCGTGGAGCTTTAGGTTTTGTTCATGATGAAAAATCTGATTTAGTTCCAAATACTTGTTTAAGTTGTAACACTAGAGTACGTTCAAACTCTGCTAGAATTGTATTAATGTTATCTAAAAATTTGAGTGATAAAGAATATTCAACTATCGAATATATAGCCAAAGATAATTTTAATATTGGTGAATTAAAAGAATTTGATAGTCCTTTTAAAGAAACGTTTAATAATTTATTTGATGATGATATTTCAGATTTAGTTGCAATAGATTCTGATAATTTAAATTAGACAAGCTTTAATATTTTTAGTTCAATAGTACATAATAATATTTTTTTATTAATTCCTGGCACTAATCCCATCACCCAATTATAACGCTGCAATAAGCTAAGATATTCTATTACTTTATCTTGTTCCATCTATCCGAGCGACCAATCTAAAGCAAAGAATATCTAAGCTTCTTTTTGCTATAATCGGATCCCGATGGAGTGCATCCAAATAGGTAAGAAGTCCTTTAGGGACTTCTTTTTTTATCTTGTTTTTTTGATGCACCAGCCTATCATATTTCCGTTCAAGTAGTAAAGCCATTCCATAAAAATTTTTGTCGGCCAACTAGATCTGCAGTTAGCAGCCAAAATTTTTTACTTCATTTTCCTTTACAACTCACTTCAATATGTAGTCTTAGGCTCAACAAAAAAACAACAACACGAGGGGATTTAACCGAGAGTGTAAATTACAAAATGAAAGGATTGAGTTTATTATGAGTTTAGAATTTTTAGAATTAAGAAAAAAGGTTCAAGAAGTTAATAATTTACTGTCAGTAGTTTCCTATGATAGTCAAAGTGGAAAGGGGGCGGTTTTATATGATTCACAAACAACGCTAGAATTTATTTTATGGGAAGATAAAACAATAACTATGCTTGGTGGTGATACTGTTAAATATGGAAGTTGGGACGATTTAGAATTAGATAGTCCATTACTTATTAAAGTGTTTAATCTCTTTGAAAAAGCCATTCATGAAATATTTAATTTGAAAAAAATAAAAACATATAAAGATTGGAAAGGAGATATAACCGAATATTTAAATATTAATGATATTGTTGATAATGAGATAATAGAACACTTTAGAAATGTTTTACCTCCTAAAATAGATACTAGCTATACATTACAAGGTGGAGAAGCTTATGACCATATTTTAGATGATAAAACTAATAAATATAAAGGTATCTATATAACATTCAATAAAGAAAATAGTAATTGGATATATAAAGGTATTTGTTTTATAGGTGAAAATACTGACAGAAGTAATTTATCAAATAAATAAAAAAAAGGCATAACAATGAAGTTACACCCTTACTCACAATAAGATTATAACTCATTGTTTGCCTAAAGTAAAGGAGAATAGAAATGAGTATATATGTACTTATAACATACAAAGAATATTGTGATAAAGTAAATGAAACAATGACTTTTGAAGGACTTCATAAATATAAGAAAAAACATTGGAGAGATTAAGGATAGTTAAGGAAGGTAATATTATGAGAAAAAAATTTGTGAATTTAGAGCAAAAAATTCTATTAAAAATAAACTTGTATTTATTGAAGTTGAATATTATAAAGGTAACTGGTGGTATATAAATTATAAAAATGAAAGAAGTTATAAATATACTTCTATTAATGAAGCTATAGCCGATATAAGTAATATGTTTGGTGATTGGATTGATTTCAAATTATTAGCCTAAAAATGCTAAAAAGGTAAGAAGTCCTTAACAGGACTTCTTTGAATTTTATTTTGTTTTTAATTCATACATAATACGTTCAGCTAAACTTATTAATGAAGGATCATTATATTCAAGAAGGCTTTTTTTAAAATTTTTCATATTTAATCCTACTCTTTCAATCTCGTTCATATCATTAAGCCTTATTGTACATATCCCTTCTGTTCCATCAAATTTAACATCAAATATATAAAGAGTTTCATCTTTCTCTTTTAAATTAAAGGTAAATAAGTTCCAATTATCTATAACCTTTTTTCCAGCTCCGTTAGAGCTGCTTAATCTTTTTCCCATAATTCCCCCCCCTTCTTTTTTACTTAGAGAATATAGCAGTAATCTATATAATGCAATAAAAAAAGTGTTCCCGAGGAACACTTTTTATTATCTAATTATTACAGTATATTCACTCATTAAATAAAATTTTAAATATAAAATTTAACCACAATATCTATTATACCAAAAATTCTTGTCAAATTATAGACTATTATGTAAATGTTTACTATGATAAAATTTAATTAAAGATTTCAATACTTTTATTTACTTCCAAAGGAGGATTCATTTATGAGATTTATTTTATTATCACTATTGCTCATCCCGACAATTATTGGAGTAATTTATTTCATTTATGAATTCTCCAATACACCTCAAGATTTTATATCTTATGATGACTTTTGATATATACGTAAAATAATAACAAATAAAGAAAGTGTTCTTCGGGAACACTTTCTTTATTTTAAAAGTCTTTATAAATATAATAAATTTTAGCATAGATATTAACTAAATTTTTTTCATGCTAATAATATGTCATTTTACTTATTTATTTTCTATTTATTGAAGTATTCTCAATTATATTTTAATATTAAGATTAATATATAATATAATTGAGGGGGATTTTATGGGTATAAAAATATTAACTGGAATATTAATTTCAATTTCTATATCCTTTGTTGGTTTTGTTTTATGTATGTTGGGAAGTTCTATATTTAATCCATCAGGATTAAATTCTTATTTGTATGTAATAATTTTTTGTTTATGTTATTTAAGTGGAGTAATTTCTTTCTGGAGCTACTTAATACTAAGGAAATTGGATAACAAATTGAAATAATAGGAATTATTCACAATGTATATAAGTTAGCAGCTAAAATAATATTTTAATTTATAATAAGTTAAAAGTGTTCCTCGGGAACACTTTCTCATTTATACTAATTATTTATTTTTTCTAATTTACGCTTATTATTTTCTCTCTTTAATGTGCTTACACTAATACCTATTAATCTCTCAACTTCGTTATAACTTTTATCTCCACCATTTACAGATAACATAGACAAAGCTAAGTCTATTTGCTCTTTAGTAAACTTCTTAGGTCTACCCTCTCTATACCCCTCTTTGGTCCTGGCTATTTCTTTTCCTTCTCGTGTTCTCTCTAAAATCATATCTCTTTCAAATTCAGCAAAAGATAAAAATATATTTCTTATTAATTTACTTGAAGGCGTATTATCCATTACCCCTATATTAAGTATATTTATTTTTATACCTCTATCTAGTAACTCTTGTACTAATTTTGTTCCATCTATTAAGCTCCTGGCGAACCTATCCAATTTAGTAACTGTAAAAGTATCTCCTTCTTTTAATTTTTCTAATAATATTTTCAGTTGTGGTCTATCATTTGTCTTTGCTGAAAATTTTTCTTCTATAACTTCATCACAACCAGCTTCAAATAATTGTGATAATTGTTCTTCTAAAGAATTTCCATAGCCTTGTTTAGTTGTACTAACTCTTGCATATCCATAATTCATATTTTTCCTCCCATTAAGGTCAAAACTTGTCCCAAAAGACCAAAATTTATATCATTACTTTTGACCATAATTTTTGACCCCCTATTAAGTATTATTTTATCGTTCATTAAAAATATATGTCAAGCAAAAAACACCCCTAGTCCAAAAGTGTTAAGTTTTGATACTTTGAAATAATATTAAAACAACAAATTACTTCTATTTATACACATGTATTCTCCTATTAATATTATTTATAAATATTTCTGCTAAATGTGTGGTGTAGCAGTACTTTTAATAAATTTTTTAAATATCATTGGATATTTACTTTTTGGATGATACTGAATTACATTCTCTAATTCTTATTATATTCTTATATATTATGTGTCAAAAGTTTTATTCTTTACTCTATTTTTATATTTATAATCAGTATGAATAATTTTACTACTCCACATCCTAACTCATTCAGATTGTCAAAAGTAACTAATAATTCTACATATTTTTAATATTCCCCCCAAATTATACTACTTGTCCAATCTCTTGCTATAAAGAATAAGTAACCATATTGTACATTTAATGTCATCCCTTAATCTGTTTTTTTATTAATTTTAAAATTTTAATAACTTATATTGAAATATAAATTAAATGCTGTTTTAAAGTGTATAATTTTGTCACTTTTTGATGTAATATTTGTTTGTTATTTTTATTTACAATTCCTCCTTTAATATCTTTTTAACAATTGGGAGGGATATTCATGGTTTTTAACTTACGTAATAAAATTATAGAAATACAAAATGGTAATAAAAATAATATTTATGATATTCTAATTATATTTGATAATATATTAAATAAATATTCACGATTATTAGATCACGAAGATACAAAACAAGATTTAATTATATTTTTAATAGGACTTTTGGATAAAATACCAATATATGAATTCAATAATGAACGTCAAATATTATCGTATATATCAAAATCTATAAAGTATGAATATATACGATTATCTAAAATAAATTCTAGAAAACTTTCAAATGAAGTATATATAAATGAAGATACAGAAATGTACTATAACTTTGATTCATCTGACATAGAGTTTTTAGATTTGATAAGTGTACTTAATGAATCAGAAAAAAATATACTTAAATTATTTTTTATTGAAAATTTCTCAATATCTGAAATTTCAAAATTGATGAATGTTTCTAGACAAGCAATTAATCAAAATAAAAATAGAGCTATAAAAAAATTAAAATATATAGTTGATGATTATATCTATGCATAATATAAATTATTTTTCTAAAAATCTCATAGTTAATAATAATAAAATTATATTATATATTTTTAGTTATATAATAAATATTACTCTTAAAGACGTTGATATATACACCTTAAAAATATGCTTAATCATAATTACTTTGTAGTTTAAGGGGGTGAAATTATGAATAATGAATTGTTTAATTTTCTAACTTCTCAAGGAATATTTGCTTTATTGTTTAGCTATCTTTTGCTATATGTTTTAAAACAAAATCAAATTCGTGAAGAAAATTATCAAAAAATAATCCAACAGCTTAGTAATACTCTTCCTGAAATGCAAAATGACTTGGAAGATATAAAAAATCAAATCTTTAAATAGTACATAAAATATAATCTGTAGAATAAATATTATAAAAAGTCTATTCTGCAGTTTTTATATATTTTTTAATTAAACATTTGATTTAATTAATATAGTATAAATTAATTTGAATTCTGTGTATTTTTTTGTAAATTTATTAGAGTTTTTGTTGAAAAAAATGGTTTTTAAGGAATATTTTATATGATAATATTGTATTGAACATTCTTATTTTTTAACTAGTTAAAATTTATTTTAATAATGGAGGTTTTATTTTTATGAAAAAGAAACTTTTAACGTTACTTTGCGGATTTGTAATAGCTACTGTTCCAACTATTACATCTTTTGCTAATAATAACATTGAAATGTTAAATGAAAATTCTATAACTTATGAGAATGAATTTACAGACTCTTCTGTAGATAGTTCTTCTGAAATATCGCCTAGGGTTGATATTAGTTCCCCAGGTGTCCTTAGAACATGGAGTGATGCTCCATTATACAGTTCACAAGGTATTTATAAAATGGTTGCTAGACCCAAATCTACCACTCAAACTGCAGCTTCTATTTATATACATGATACTGGAGGAAATTGTCATATTACAGCATCTTTGTGGAGAAATGGAGTTAATAGGACTGCTTGGACTGCAAACTCAGTGTCGACAACTGGAAAACATGAAACTGGATCTTATGATGATCCCGGATACTATGCAAATATACGACAAACTCGATCTACTGATTTCCTAGGAATTGGTTATGCTAGTGGATATTCTAGCCCAACAAGTAATAATGAAATTCAACTTGGAATTCAAAGCTGTGTAAATAAACCTTATACAACATATTGTAGTGGTGGAGTAAATTATAGATAAAAATTAATGCAATATAGAGATTATTCACAATCTCTATA
Organism: Clostridium hominis; assembly: GCF_014287825.1. Lineage (NCBI taxonomy): Bacteria > Bacillati > Bacillota > Clostridia > Eubacteriales > Clostridiaceae > Clostridium > Clostridium hominis. The sequence goes on along the minus strand of NZ_JACOOO010000040.1, from coordinate 37,436 downwards.
TTGTGAAATTTTAGGAGTTATTTATGTTTAGCCTTATAAAATTAGATATTATAAATTGCATTAAAAACAAAAAATTTACAATAGTTTTTTTAATATTCTTTTCTTTATCTTTTTTACACTTTTTATTTGTTTCTATATATATATTAAAGGATACTTCTGCTATCACATTATTTTCTAGTGATTTATCTTTAGCTGATCAATATATCGGAGGAGACTTATTTAATTTATACATTATATTAATTCCATTCACAGTTAACTTCATCTTCTCAGACAGCTTTTCTAATGAATATTCATCAAATATACATTCAAACCTGATAATTAGAAAAGGATTGAAAAGTTATGTATATTCAAAAGCTATAGTTACATTTTTAACTACATTTTTAACAATTTTTTTAACATTGTATATAAACAAACTTTTGATTGGCTTATTAAGTTTAGGAGTAAGCACCTCAATAGAACATTCTTACTCTACACATACACATGCTTATAATTATTCAAGTAGTTTAATAATTATAGTCAATTCTATAATTGCTTCATTAATTTCATTAACAACATTAGTAATTACAATCTATTTCAAGCATATAAAGCCAATAATAATATTTGTAATTATTAGTTCAATATTCTTTTTTTCTTCAATTATATTAGGAATATTTAATATGGATTCATTTAATTTGTATTATTATCAACAAGGCGTATTTGACCCTAAAATAGCATTGCCACTATTGACTATTTGGCTAAGTTTACTATTTATATTATTAAAAGTAAAAATTAAAAATTATGTAGATTAGAGGTATATATGAATAAACTTTATATTAAGATTGGCTTTGTTTTAATAAACTGTTGAAATTTGATTAACCTCTATAAATATGGTTATAATATATAATATAACTACTATTTAGGAGGTTTTTTATGCCAAGAGTTAATAATGTTATTCAGCAAGTTTCACAATTAAATACATATGAGCAAGAGAAGGTATTTGATTTTTTAAAGACTGTATTGATGTCAAATGGAATAACTAACTCTATAGATGAAGAAATCGCTGAAAATAGATTTAACAAGGGGAAGTGCTGTCCTTTTTGCAATCATGATAAAATATCTAAGTATGGAAAATATCATGGCAAGAATGGCGTTAAACAAAGGTATAAATGCCAAAATCCAGAGTGCAAAAAAACTTTCAATGATTTTTCTAAATCCCCAGTTTCAAGTAGTAAAAAGGGATTAGATAAATGGCTACTATATGCTCAATGTATGATAAATGGTAACACTATTAGGCAATGTGCCGAAATTGTTGAGATTAATATTGCAACAGCTTTCTTTTGGAGACATAAAATTATAGACGCTATTAGAAAATTTATTGGCTACGGCTCTCTTGAGGGTGTTATTGAACTCGATGAGACATACTTTGCCCTTAGCTATAAAGGGAATCATAGCAAAAGTTCTAATTTTACTATGCCAAGGGAATCAAGAAAGCGTGGTAAAGAAATAAATACAAGAGGTATATCAAAGGAATTTGCCTGTGTATTATGTGGTGTAGATAGATTAGGAAATATATATACTGGTTTAATATGTGATGGCAGACCTAACTATACTGATATAAATAGGGCTTTATCAGAGGTTGTTGAAGAAAATTCTATTTTATGTACTGATAAACATAGGAGTTATATCCCATTTGCGGCTCAACATAATTTTGAATTACATCAAATTAGGGGCGGGAGAAAAACTGTGGATATTTATAATATTCAAAGAGTCAATGCTTTTCATAGTAGCTTAAAAAGATGGATAAGAAAGTTTAATGGTGTTTCAACCAAGTTCCTAACAAACTACCTATTTTGGTATAAATGGACCCAATTATTTAAAACAGAAATTGAAAGAAATAAGCCTAAGAAATTCTTTATTCATGCTAACTCAACACATTCTATATCTTTAATAAAGGACTTTAAGATAAGAAGACCAATATATGTATAAAAGGTAAAATTTGTTTTTATTTTACTGTTTTTAGTGTACAATAAATATAATGATTGATGAACAATTGTTTAATATTGCGAAGCAAAAGGATAGGAGCATAGCTCCTATTTTTTATTTTATCTATAAAGTATATTGTGATTTTGCTAGAAGTGAATCGGAGTGCTTTACAGTAAATATAGTTTATGGTATTATTAAATACATTAAAATATGAAAGGAGTTGTAGTTATGAAAAATTTATATATAATGCTTAATAAATTAAAAAAAATATACATTACTCCTGGGTATATTATAAATTAGATAGCATATGCTTAATATACAAATCCCCTGGAATATCGACTTATATTCTAGGGGATTTTTTATAATGTTATAGCTCTGCGCTATTTAATATTAATAGTTAACATAGAGAGTATAAATAATGAAAAAATTTAAAAATATCTTCGTTTGAAAATAACTACTTAATAAAGATGCAAAAATTATAAACAAATATTTAAAGCTTATTATATGAAAAATAGGAGGAAATAAAATGATTATGAATGGTGGAATAGCGTCAATAAGATTAAGAAGATAGCGCACGAGTTGTGGCTATCGTTAAACAAATTTAATATAATGTCATAACTCCGTGCTATTTAAAGAGTAAAAATAGTGAATTAAGGAGATTATGAATGAAAGCTAAAAGTAATAATTATAGAGGAAAAGTTGATATTAGTGTATCGCAAAATTTTATTACTAGTAAAAATACTATATATAAATTAATAAAAAAAACAAATATATCCAAAAATGATTTTGTTATTGAAATTGGACCAGGAAAAGGTCATATAACAGAAGCTTTATGTGAAAAAAGTTATTGGGTTACAGCTATAGAACTAGATAGAAGTTTATATGGAAATTTAATAAATAAATTTAAAAGTAAAAATAATGTTACTCTTATTAATAAAGATTTTTTAAATTGGAAATTACCTAAAAAAAGAGAATATAAGGTATTTTCTAATATTCCTTTTTATATAACAACAAAGATTATTAAGAAATTATTATTAGAAGAGTTAAATTCACCAACTGATATGTGGCTAGTTATGGAGAAAGGTTCCGCAAAAAGATTTATGGGAATACCTAGAGAGAGTAAATTATCATTACTTTTAAAAACTAAATTTGATATTAAGATAGTGCACTATTTTAATAGAGAAGACTTCCATCCCATGCCTAGTGTAGATTGCGTCTTAGTATATTTTAAAAGAAAATATAAATATGATATATCTAAAGATGAATGGAATGAATATACAAGTTTTATATCTAAGTCTATTAATAACTTAAGAGATGTATTTACAAAAAATCAAATTCATGCAGTAATTAAATACCTAGGTATAAATCTTAATAATATTAGTGAAGTTTCTTATAATGATTGGATACAGTTATTTAGATATAAACAAAAGATAGATTAGTAATAGTAGATTTAAATTAGGAGGTGTTAAAATGATTATGAATGGTGGAATAGCGTCAATAAGATTAAGAGGATAAGTCACGGGTTGTGGCTATTATCTTAATTTAATAAAGAGTCATAATCCCGTGATATTTAAAGTTAATATTTAAATATAAAATTACAGGAGATTATGAAGATGATAAAAAAGGAATAATTGTAGGAATTAATATAAATAATAAAAATAATTTTGATGAATCTATGGAAGAATTAAAAAATTTATGCTTAGCTTGCAAAATAGAAACTGTTGGTCAAATTAAGCAGAATTCAAAGAAAGTTAACTCTACTTTTTATATGGGTAGTGGGAAGATAGATGAATTAAAAAATTTAGTAGAAGAAAACAATGCAGATATAGTTATATTTAATAATGAATTATCAGCGTCACAAGTTAAAAATATTGAAGAAGAAATAAATTGTAATGTCATAGATAGAACTGCGTTAATATTAGATATCTTTGCAAATAGAGCAAAAACAAGAGAATCTAAATTACAAGTAGAGGTTGCGAAGCTCCAATATGAATTACCAAGATTAGTTGGTTCAAATGAAGATTTAGGTCGTCAAAGTGGTGGAGTAGGGACTAAAAACAGAGGCGCAGGAGAAACAAAATTAGAATTAGACCGTAGAAGAATAGAAGATAAAATTGCTAATTTAAATAAAGAGCTTGAAGTATTAAAAAATCAAAGAGAAGTACAAAAAAGTAAAAGGAAAAAATCTAATATTCCTAATGTAGCTTTAGTAGGATATACAAATGCTGGTAAGTCATCTGTTATGAATGCTTTAGTAGAGAAGTTTATAAATGATGAAGATAAAAAAGTATTTGAAAAAAATATGCTATTTGCAACTTTAGAAACTTATGTTAGAAATATAAAATTAGATAATAATAAATCTTTTTTATTATCAGATACAGTGGGATTTGTTGGGGATTTACCTCATAGTTTAGTAAAAGCTTTTAGGTCTACTCTAGAAGAAGTTTGTGATGCGGACTTATTACTTCATGTGATTGATATATCTAATCCTAATTATGAAAATCATATAAATGTAACAAATGAAACATTAAATCAAATAGGGGCGGATAATATTCCTGTGATTTATGTATATAATAAAGTTGATTTAATGGAATTAGATACATTCAATATAGAAGGGATGCTGGTTTCAGCTAAAAAATATATAGGTATAGAAGAATTATTGGAATCTATATGTAAAAATATATTTATGGATTATATAAAATGTAAGGTTATGGTTCCTTATAAAGATGGTAAAATGACATCTTATATAATTGATAGTTCAACTGTTCTAGAAACTGAATATACTAATGAAGGAACTTTATTTAGTATAGAATGTAGTAAAGAGGATTATGTTAAATACCAGTCATATATAATCTAGAGTGATTCTAGGTATCTATATAAACAATGCATAAATGAAAGAGGATGTCGCATACCAATTGAAAATTGTTCATGTGATAGCCTCTTTTATATTTGATAAGTAATTAGAAATGATTTTATTGTATGTGTTTATTGCAACAATAAAGTAAATAACTACAAATGATGCTAAAGACATTAAAATAGGATAAATAAATACTTCCAAAACCAATTAAGCTAGAGATAAATATACTTGTAAGAATGACTTTGTCTTTGTACGACTACGATGGGGAAAATGTGTATTAAAGAAATAACAAAAATACTTTAAATGAAATGTGTAAATTAAGTTAATGCTATAATATAATAAAGTGAACAATATTAATCTATTGCGGTTCAAATAGGATGTCCAAATGGACATCCTATTATGTTATGCTAATTTCAACACTATTTTAAAACAAAGCCTTAAGATTTTAAAAAAACCAATAATAATTATTTTATTTATCTGTTTATTTATTTCGCAGTTTATTTCAACTAATATAATTAGAGAAGCATCCACATTAGAATCTAGAGTTATTTATTTTAGTGCATTAGATAGCTTTTATAAATATGGTTTATTTTTTTCTTATTTCCTTATTTTAAAATTCATGCTTATAACTATCTTTGAAAAATATTCAATTATTATAAGATATACTATATTAAAAGAGTGGTTTAAGACTATAGATTTAAATAGCTACAAATTAATTATTTGCTTTTCTATTATCATAAATATTTTTCCTTTTTTATCTTGTATATATTATAAAACTCCATCAAAATTTGATTTATTATATATATTAATATTTATAGTGAATCAAATTTCGGTATTTATAATAATAAATGAATTTTTTGATATATTATATTCATTCAAATTTAATAAAACAACATCTGTATTAGTTATATTTTTTATTTTAATACTGCCTAATATTTTTCAAGGATTTCTTGATATAAATTTTTTTACTTTCACAGAACTTATATTACTCCTTCCAGAATCCGGAGTTTATAGTATGCTATTTAAGGTACTATTAAATTTAATTATTATAGGTATATTTAAAATTACAAAATCAACTTATATAGTAGAACTAAAAGCTAAAGATTTAATATTACGATAAAAAAGACAAGGAGATATAATATGGATTTAATTAAAATTAATAATGTTTCAAAAATTATACACGATAATATTATATTAAAAGATATAACTTTGAATATAGAAAAAGGAAAAATTTACGGATTTATAGGTGGAAATGGTTCTGGTAAAACTATGCTTTTTAAATTAATTTCTGGATTAACTAAGGTATCCTCTGGTGAAATATTTATAGGAGATAAACAATTAGGAAAAGATATTGACTTTATAGAGTCATGTGGCGCGATAATAGACAAGGCTAGCTTTTGGGATAATTATACAGGCTTTTATAACTTAAAACTAATTGCATCAATTCACAACAAAGTCTCAGATAAAGAAATTAAAGATTTCATGAACTTACTAGGTATTGATCCTGATAGTAAAATATTGTATAAGAAATACTCTTTAGGTATGAAACAAAAATTAGCTATTATTCAAAGCTTAATGGAATCCCCTAATATAATAATTTTAGATGAACCTACAAATGGATTAGATGATTCTTCAGTTGAAATAGTTAGAAATCTTATTTTACAGTATAACTCTAAAGGTTCTACTGTATTAATAGCTAGTCATAATAAAGATGATATTGAAATATTGTCTGATTATATATATAAAATTGATAATTGTTCACTAGTTAAGCTTTAATTATAAATTATAAGCTTAATGCTAATATATATTTAATTTATTTAGGAGAAATATGTTTAATGTCTAATAGTATTATTAAAGAAATTAATTATGTTAAAGGAATCGCAATTATATTGGTATTTATAGGTCATGCTGCAACACCATCATTTTTAGATAGACCTTATAATTACGAATTTTTAGTCCAAATAATTTATTCTTTTCATATGTCATTGTTTTTTTTCATATCTGGAATTTTATCATATAAAGTTCTAGATATGAATTTAAAAGAAAACTATTTACATTTTATAAAATTAAAATTTTTCAGATTATTAGTTCCCTTTTTTACAATATCATTTATAACTAACTTTATAATCATTATCTTTAAACAATTACTTAATGATCCTTTATCTATAGAAAACTTATTAAATATGTTTAAAACAATGCTATTATATCCTGAAAATGGTGTTATGGGGGCTCTTTGGTTCTTATATACATTATTTATTATAATTGCTATATCTCCACTTATCACAAAATTACCTATAAAAATAGTACTTACTGCCTCTTTATTATTAAATATTTTTGTACCACAATACAAAAACTTTTTATCATTTAGTAGGTTAAGCTTCTTTTTGGTATATTTTCTTATAGGATTATACTTTAGAAAGTACTATCTTGATAAAAAAAAGATTAATTTCAAGGATATGTCAACATTCAAAAAATTTATAGTCTCTATACTATCAATAATGCTTATAACTTTTTATTCATATATAATAACAAATCAAATAAATATACCTAAATATATTTTAAGTACTTTAAATTTTCTTTGCGGCATATTTGGGATAATTTTGATATTTATAATCATAGAAAAAATTAAAAATTTAAGAGTATTACATATATTATCATACTTAGGACAATACTCTATGGATATTTATCTATTATCATGGTTTTTTCAAATATCATCAATGGTACTAATAAGTATTATCCTAAAAATAAGTAATTATACTATATTTTTTATAAGTAATTTACTAATTGGATCTCTTTGCATTCCATTCTCTAAATATTTTCTAAGGAAATTTAAAATATTTAGATTTTTATTCTTTGGAGAAATTGATCAACCGTCTCTGCATCAGCAACCGACTAGTTTGAATAATTAATTTAATTTCACATAAACTTTTCTATAACTAATAAATTTATAAAGATAAGAAATAATCTTAATAATGATTATTTCTTATCTTATTTTTTATATTTTCAATACTTCTATGAATCTACATAATAATCTCATCAATACCTTAGATAGATTATTGAATAAATAAACTAAATACATGATAACAATAATATTTTTATTATACTACTGGTTTTAAAAAAATATATATTTTTTAAATATTTAATCTAGAGCTCAATATTAATAGTACTTCTCCCCATTAAAATCTTCTCCTAAAATTATGATAGCATCATAATTTTCATACTCATCAGATTTTTTTGCAAACTTTTTTATCCCTGTATCTAACTTTATTTGCTCTTTTAAAGATTTCTCATTACAAATAATAACCGACTTCTTTTGTTTTCCTGAATTACCAACCTCTATATTATTATAACCTACAGATTCCATCTCTTCTCTTAAATTTCCAGCTAGCCCATTAATTCTCGTTCCATTTAATATTAAGATACTATAACTCTCTCTAGTAATAGTATCTTCTATATATTTACCATTTTTCAAAGAATCAATTAACTCTCTATTTGACTCTTTATCCACAACTAAAAAAGATTCATTGTATAATGATTCATTATATCCTTGCAATGTACTCATAGTAATTCCTTTGTTTAGGGCAAACTTAATCCCATAAGTAACTATTTTATTAGCTGGCATATTAGTATATACATCCTCTTTAACTACATCTAGAATTTTAGAAACTCTAAATATTATTGATGGACTTAAACATTTCTGAATTACTGAATATATAAATTTTTGTTGATTTTTTATTCTACCTAAATCACCATCAGCAAGTCCGCTCCCATCATTATTTTCCCTCCATCTAAAAAACTCCTCTGATTTTTTTCCATCTAACAAAACAGTCTCTCCACCAGTAAAGTTGATATGTAGATCTTGTGTATTATCATCATAAAACATATCTTGTTCTATATACATTTCAATCCCCCCTATAGCATCTATAAAGTTTGTAAATGCTTTATAATTCACTTCAACAATATAATTAACTTTGATTTCCAGTAATTTTTCTACATGATTTACTAGTTCCTCATCTCCCCCTAAAACACGAGCATTATTAATCTTCCAATAATGTCTAAGATTACCATAACCATCATATGCATCTACTTCAATTAAGGTATCTCTTGGTATAGATACTAAATTAATTTTTTTACTATAATGATTGTAATTAATAACCATTATAGTATCTGTTTTCTTAGAATTTATATTTTCTAAATTTATAACATCACCTGAATCAGTCCCTAATAAAAGTATATTTAATGATTCGTTTGGCAAAGGATCTGTTCCTTTCACCAAATCTCCACTACTTAAAGAAATTATAAATGAACTACCTATAAGCATAGGAACAATAATTAATATAGAAATTAATATTACCATAAGGCCTATAAATTTTTGTCTTCTTGCTTTTTTCTTTTTTTTTAATATCTTTTTTCTTTCAGCTCCCTTTCTAGTACACTCTTTTATTTTTATACTACTACTTTTATTCTCCTTCATAAATCTATCCCCCAACATAATTTTCTTAATAATTAACATATAAGTGCTTTTAATATAAAAAATAATTAAGATGATTATATGTAAATTATATCATAAAATTCAAATAGATTTTTATATATGTACTAATATAAAAATCGCCACTACAATATAAATTATTTAAAAACTATACTACCCACCTAAAAGGAATAAAAAAATTATTTTAAATTATAAAACTTCTAACAAGGTCGAAATCTAGTTTTTTCAAGTGTTTATTTGCATTTAATATTTTTAATTTTTTCATAAATTTATATTTTTACTTATATTGGTAGATTTTCTATATACCTCTTTGTATTTAACTAAGTCTTATCGTTACTCTTCTTATAAGTTATTACTTATCTAGTTACAATCTGACCATCTAATATTATATTGGTAATTATGCTTTAAAATCTGAACAAAAAGTTAGAAATATTGAAATTGGAATTGATAATAACAAAATTGAAAGTGATATAGTAATGGTTAATACTTTAGCTCAAATTGCTGGATTTGAAGAGAAAGAATACTATAATAGATTTAATAATTTTTGACGATATTATTAACATAAAGGTTGATATGACAACTGATTTGCCTGTTAGTTACTATTTACATAAAAAGTAATTAGACTACGATATTTAATTTATAAGTATGTTTCTGAAAATAATACTGATGATATTTCTTATAAATTTAATTAGTTATTTTTTAGCAATGCTATGTCTTTAAAATCAAATGCTAGTGAAAATATTAATATAAATTTAAATAATACAGATATTAACACAAGGTGTTACTAAGATTAATTCTAAAAGTAGTAAATCTAATAATGAAGTAAATTATGATAATAAATTTTTAGAACATTGCAAATAAAAGGGAATTCTTATGAAGAATAACACTAAACCACAAAGTAATAATCAATCTTGAAAAATTTAGTACATTATTAAAAATAATGTACTAAATTTATTGTTAAAATAAGACCTTATTGAATACAAAACATGATAATTAAAACTAACAACAAGAGCTTGGCTCAAATTAAAACGAAATCCATGCTAATTTTATCATCCTTAAATTAAAAGAAATTATCATATCAACTATCGAAAAGATGATTTAGATTTTCTCTTTTCCTTATCTATATTTCTCTAATTATTGATATTTTAAATAAATTAAATATTTGCATTTTTATTCTACTTAACTTTTTAAAGTCTATCTTAAACTATTTTCATATATACACCATTATATAACATAAATAAATATATTTTATTATTTTTTAGTTTACAAATAACAAAATTTTATCTTTATAACTTATGACTAGTCACTCAAACAACAAAAAATAATAAAACATTTATTTATTAATACCACAAATAAAATATCTTACAACTCATAAAAAATTACTAGGAGGTAACAATATGCCAATAACAACAGCAAACATATTAAACGAAGCCCGCAAGTATCTAGGTGTACAGGAAGGGTCAGCAACACACAAAGCAATTATTAATAAATATAACTCAATAAAACCATTACCAAGAGATTATCAAGTCACTTACTATGACGATTGGTGTGATGTATTTATCAGCTTCTTGGCTATTGAGACAGGAGCCATTGATTTAATTGGACGTGAATGTAGTGTACAAAGACACATCGATATCTTTAAAAGTTTAGGAATATGGATCGAAGATGGAAATATTACACCCAAACCTGGAGATATTATTACATTTGATTGGGATTCATACAGCCAACCCACTGATGGTTGGGCAGACCATATAGGAATCGTAGAAAGTATTTCAGATGGTATAATTACAACAATTGAAGGTAATGCCAATAACGCTGTAACTAGATGTTACTATAACATTGGTAATGCTAATATTCGTGGTTACGCTCGTCCTAGCTATCAAACTGATGCAAACCATTCACCTTACAATGGAGGTCCACTTGTTAATGCTGGAAGAACAATTTCCCAAAACAATATCCGTTTAATTATTGAACATGCAAAAAAATATAATATTAAGCCAAGCTTCTTAATTGCACAAATGTATATTGAAAGCCATTGGGGAGATCCTAACACTTCTATTGTCGGAAGTGTAGATAACAATTGGAGTGGTATTTCTGAACCATTCACTGCTCCATCAGATCTTGGTATAAATATGAGACGAGGATCAGCAAGACCAAGTAATGAGGGTGGATACTATGTACATTTTGAAACACTCAATGATTATTTTAAAGCATATACCTTTATACTCTCAAATAGAAATGGTATATACAAAGTAGAAGGAACAACTAGTATTGAGACTTTTTGCAAAGGGCTATTCCGTATTGGAGGAGCACTTTATGATTATGCTGCAAGTGGTTACCAACATTATTTAAATATGCTTGTTCCAACCTATAATGCTATTAAACAGCAAAATCCTGGAAAGTTAGAATTGATTGACGCTAGTGATACTACAAATGATGATACAGGTAATTATAATCCAGGAACAAATGAAAGTTTTACACTAATTTATGAAAATGGAACTTTTTATCCAAATACTACTATAAACGTAAGAGACTATCCTAGTACTCAAGGAAATATATTAGCTCAATATACTACTGGTGAAAGTGTTATATACGATTCCTATGTAGTAAATGATGGATATGTTTGGCTAAGCTATATCGCCTCATCTGGCGCAAGAAGATACTTAGCTTGGAGAGTCCATGGTGGTGAAAAGTTTGGCACTATTCCTTCCGGCTCAACTGAAGGTTTTACCCCAGTTTCTGAAACTGGAACTTTTTATCCTAATACAACTATAAATGTAAGAGACTATCCTAGTACTCAAGGAAATATAGTAGCTCAATATACTGCTGGTGAAAGTGTTATTTATGATTCCTATATAATAAATGATGGATATGTTTGGCTAAGCTATATTTCTTTTTCTGGAACAAGACAATATTTAGCTTGGAGAGTCCATGGTGGCGAAAAATTTGGTACTATTCCTTCAGATACAAGCGGAGATTTTACCCTAACTTCTGAAACTGGAACTTTTTATCCTAATACAACTATAAATGTAAGAGATTACCCTAGTACTCAAGGAAGTATATTAGCCCAATATACCACTGGTGAAAGTGTTGTTTACGATTCCTATGTATCAAATGATGGATATGTTTGGTTAAGCTATCTTGCTTCATCTGGCGCAAGAAGATACTTAGCCTGGAGAGTACAAGACGGTGAAAAATTTGGTACCATAGTTTAATTTAGTATTTTCAAAGATATGTTTATTACATTAATATATTGCTTCTATTACGTTTATATCAACATATTTTCAATTTAATCCTAAAGCTAAAAATTGAGTAAACTTTCATTATAAATAGCTAAACACCTACTTTTATATATTACATGTATAGCTATAAAATCGAGTAGGAGTCAGATAATTATTTTATCTTTAAACTTCTCATAACACCATATGTACCATTTAGTATATGGAGGTTCATTTGAATTTAATTAAACGTTAGATACTTTTGTATTAGACTAACAAAATTATTTATTTTAGATATTTATTATTTAATAATCTGCTTAAAATAAGGCTATTGGAAATTCTCCAATAGCCTTTTCTTGTATTTGCATATTACCATACATTATATTTATTGATTCCTATTTTTAATAGGTCCCTGTGCTTAGTTTTAATCATCTTACATTATTTCTATATGAAAGCTCTTAACCTTCTTATAATCAATTGATCTAATTATACTAGCTTTACTTTAGTATTAACTACTCCATAATAATTAATACAACTTCTAATTATTTGATTTAAACTTTATATTATCTTCTATAAGATTGCTTATAGGCTCCATTACTATTAATCCTGCTCTTTTACTTTTGACATATACATTATCTTTATGTGCCTATCTTTTCAAGCTCCTTATCTAATTAGTCTAGCATTATATTCACTAGTAATATACTTAAAAGACCATCTTGCAGATCTCTTTCTTCATTTGTTACATGGATTCTATTAATAAGATTTCCACTTATTAACGACAATAATTGCTTCTTTTCCAATTTACTCATAAGAATATCATAATTAGCCTTATCCAAAAATTTCTCTAAGGCCATATTTATCCCCCCCCCTATTTCCTCATATATATTTCTTTTATTTTATTGTTGCATATCTTTCTCATCTATAAATACGGATTCCAAAGCTATTATCTGAAAGTGATAGCTCATATATTTTAGATAAAACTTTAGCAATTGCTTTTTGTATTAGTCTATCTTATATAATTGGAATATCTAATAATCTTACTCCAAAATCTGTATTATCTACTTCAACTTATCTAACAGATAATACTTTATATTTATTCTATAATATTTTATCTTTAATTGTATTCGAATATTTATATATATGTTCTCGAAGTTCATCACTTTCACCATTCATCCAATATTGTAGTTAGCAAGGTTACAATAGCATCTGATTTTACTTTATCTATTTTCAGATAGTTTTAGCTTTTATTTTATAATACAAATTTCCCCATAGAATTAAACCTCCAATGTGATTCGTTTATCTCATACAAAGCTTTTACCTCCTATCTCCTTAAAATTCTACCTCCGATGTCTTCTCCTGTTTTAATCTATTTTTTAATACTCCCCTACCCACATATATAACTTTTCCCTCATAGTACGTCTTCATATTAGACACATATTAATAACAATTTAAAATATATCATTGAATAAACTTGGGTGGCATTTTTCAGAAAAACATATATTATCCTAAACTCAATCATAATATTTTTAATTATAGCTTGTATCTTTTTCTGTTCAACTATAACTTATAAGATAGTATCACTTAATTTACTCAACATCTCTTACTATAAGAAAGGAATATTTGCTTTTAATATTCTATTAATATTTTTTATTATTAGGATAGCACTCCCACTTGTTCTTTTTTAATAATATCATTGGTATTAATAGATAACATACTAAAGATAAGTAACTATACTATATTTTTTATAAATAATTTGATAATTGGATCTTTTTATATACTATTTTCTATATATGTATTTATAAGATTTAAAATGCTTAAATTTTTATTGTTAGGAAAATTAGTAAAGGTATTTTAGCTACATATCATATTAATTTAACTAAATTAAACTTAATTTACTTTTTATTACTTCTCTAAATATATACTTTAACGTATTTATGAATTAGCTCATTACTTGTTATAAATTCACAAAATATGATATAATAAGGATATAAATTAATGGAAATACAGGTATTTAATTGTATTTCTGTGGTAATTAGAGTTATCTATAAGTTATAGTCTAAAAATTTACAGATATTAAATGTAAAAAGAAATGAGGTAAATTATGAGAAAGAGATTGTTTTCTTTAATATTAATTGCTGGGATTTTAACATCATGTTCAACAGGAGATACAAAAGAACCCAAAAAAGTAGATAGTAATAATTCTGAAATTGAGAATGCTTCAGAAGAAAGTACTGAGTTAACAAATAGAAATAATTTAAATTATCCCAAAGATTCTCACGATGAAATAATAAGTAATGATATTTCTAGAGAAAGTCAGGTGGAAGATAGTAATAATATAAATGATTCAGATAAACAAAATACTACTTCTTCTATAAGAGAAAATCAAGATAGTAATATTAGTAATGAGAGTGTACCCCCAAATACTCAACAAGGTACAACTGAAGAAGTAATTGAAGATAAATACTATATAATAATAAAGGAAGCTTGGCAGAGACAAAATGATTACATTGAGTCTATTGATGATGCCAAAGTAAAACAATCTATACAAACTGCACAGTCTGCTGCTATTATGGAGTCAAATAGATTGATTATGGAATATCCTGAAGACTCTCAAACTATAGAGTCAAGTTTAAAAAGGGTTCTTAATGGCGAATAATTTTAGCTTAAAACTAAGTCACTAAAAGCTACGGCTAGATTTAGTGCTTAACCAAAAGTTTATATATAAAAAAATGATTGAAATTTTAAGCTAAGTAGACAAAGTTTTTAAGCTTAAAAATATGCTATACATCTTGAAAAGTTTTTCTAAGTTCTATAACTAACTACCTAAGTTACTAGTTAAACAGTATATTAAGGTAAAGAAGATGTCAAACTTACTATTGACGATACCCCTTATTCTAAAAAATTTTAAAAAGTTTTTTAGAATAAGGGGTATCGTCCGGAAAATGCTAATTTCACACGTTAAGAACATTTTCCACCCTGATCTCAACAGTTTGCAAACTTTTTTATAAACTATTTTTATACTCTTTAAATAATTTATAATATGTTATTTTCTTCATCCATATAATCTCCATTTTTTTATGTTATTTATAGTTTTATTTTCAACTAATTTAACTATAATATCCCAATATTGGGAATATTGTAGTTTCTTATGTCTAAATTGAACTCCTTTTTCTAATGCTAGTTTAATTCCTTATTTTTTCTCTTTTCTCTCTTTTTCAATTTCATTTTGGGGCATCAATTATTATGTTATTAATCGTCTCTAATATCAAATTATCATTTGTATTTAATTTAATAGTTGAAAGATTTAAAGCTACTAATCTAACATTGTTTTATTTAAAATATTGAATTTCCTTGAGCGCTAATCTTTTATTACGCCCTAATCTATCAAATTCATATACTACTAATGTATCACTCGCTCTAATAATATCTTTTCTTTTTTGATACTATATTAATCAAAAAAGAAAAGGTGAAAATTTATACCTCACCTTTTCTTTCATACTGGTTTAATTATATATTAAATGCCTAACTTGATAGTACCATAAATTTACATAAGCGTAAATATTCTATTTATTATTTTCTGATTTTTTTACCAAATAATTTGTTGGTGCTGGTATTATTTTTTTAATTATTTCTTCATTTCTTTCATTCTCTTTTTTTAATTTAATCAAAAGCTTACTTTTCCCCATATTATCTCCCCCTTCTATTTGGATAAATTAAGCTTGTACAAATTTAACAACACTTATATATATTATATGTTGACAATTTTTTATTTTATATACTAAAACTTGAAAATAATTCCTCTCAATATTAATATTAATATTAATATTGAGAGGAAACATATGGAATTTTTAATTGTTTGTATTATAATAGGTTATTTGCTATATAAAAATAACTCTTTAAAAAAATCTTTATCAAACTTAACTCAAAAAATTAATAAGCTTACTATTGAGAAAAATAATAATGTAACTTCAAATCAAAATTCAACTTTAAATCAAAATTACAAATCTACTGAAGAAAGAATTGAGAGTATAAAGAAAAGTACATATTATTATAAAGAAAAAGACTTTTGGGATAGCTCTTTAGAAAAAGAAGTATATTTTTATATTAATAATTTCATAAAAAATAAATCTGCTAAAGTTGAAATATTACCTCATGTTTCATTAAGAGAACTTTTTAAACCTACTAATGATTTTAAAAATCAAAACTTAAAGCAACTTTCTTCTTATCATATAGATATATTATTACTATCTGAAAAATCTTTTGTTCCTTTAGTAGCAATTGAAATAGATGGCTCACATCACGAATTAGACGATAATCAAAGAATAAGAGATGCTTTTAAAAATTCATTACTCGAAAGAAATGGAATACAATTATTAAGATTAAAACCTAATAATTGTAACTATGCTTTTATTGAAAGTGAACTTACTAAACTATTAGCTACGGCTCCTATTTATTGTCCAGAATGTGGAAGAAAAATGATTGAAAAATCTAATAATAAAACTGGAGAAAAATTTTTAGGTTGTTCAGGATTTCTTTCATTAGATTGTAGGCATAGTAAATCAATTGATTATAAAATTATTTAAATTTATTTTAAGGAGATAAATATGTATAAATGGAAACCACACGATATAAATAATCAATTTAAAACAAGACAAGGTGAAAAAATAATAAACCTAGATAGATATGTAGAAGTTTTGAAGGAAAATAATATTCCTTATACTGAAGAACAATACAAAGAAGCAAAATCTTATATCAATAGAGCTATTATCAAAGTCAGTAATCAAAACTGAATCTTGAAAAGTTCCTATATGTAATTTAATAGGAATTTCTTTAATTTCTCTTTTATCTGTCATAAAAAATGCTTTTTTAATCTATCTTCCTTATCTTTATATAATTCGCTTAATATTTCCAAAGATTATTTGGGAATATTAAGCAAATTAAACATATACCCTATACAATTAATAAGCTTTATATTAATATCTTCAAACTTTGCGATATAATTACTACCTGAATGAGTTATAAAATTAAATTGTTTATTTTCAACAGCAATACATACTTCTTTAATTTTACTTGTAATAATATTTTGACCACTATAAAATTTAATGTTATTAACAACATTTCCAGTTAGAATTACACCAATTCCTGGAATATCTCTTAAACTCCAATCTAATAACATATACATAATTTTTAGCTCACCTTATAATTTCACATAACAACTACGAAAACGTGGTTTTAAAATCTGTTCTCTTAAAAGAATATCTTTATTTAGAAGTTGATATTCACATGTATCAATATCTAGCTGCTTAAAGTTTTTAACCATGATCCATGTTCTCTTTTCTTCATCTTTCCACTCTGGTACTAAAAACTTTTCATCAATATTTGGTTTCCACTCATTATCTTTGGCAAATATTTCAACTATATCACAGACACATAAGAAAATTTCTGACTGGCTATTTGCAAATAATATTAATTTATCAATTTCTCCCCATCTTTTTGTATCTAATATTACATTAGTAGAAAAAGCTACCATTCCCTCCTTATCAGCAATTTCCCAATGTTTGTTCACGATACTTGATGGTGGCAATTTATGATAGGGTTTTGCTCCGAAAGGAGATCTAGCCGATACTCTTAAAGCTACACCTACTATTTCTGTAACTTTATTTTGATTTAACTTTAACATATTAAACATCACACTCTCTTTCATTTTTGATTATAATATACCAAAAAATTTACATATAACACAACTGTTTTTTTAATTATATTTTTACTTATTATTGAATTTATACTTACGCTTATTATTTCTGCTATCATAAAGATATAATTCTTTAATAACAAAATGTATCTTATATACTATCCTCGTAAATGAAACTGTAATACTAATATAAATTTTCAATAGTATATAATCACAATATAATAGATAGGAATAACGAGTACCTCCAGGGAGAAAAGAAATAAAGATATTATATTTAAATGCAAAAATTCTTAATACTCCTTAAACCTAGTAAATTCAATGGATTCGTATAAATTTTATAGCTGAAATTTTTCATCAATCCGAAAATATTACTTATTTTGGAAATTAACTTCATTGAACTTTTACACCCTTTAATTATGTTATTATTTCATTTGTTTATAGCCTTATTTATATGACTTTAGTATTATAATACCTTTAAATATTAAACTCCTTAGATAGCCTTATAGATAGCTTGTACATTTTTTTCTATAACTTATATTTTTATTCGTGTTTTTATTAAAATTATCCTGGAATATTTCATTAAAAGTTTTATGGCCATAAAAATTCTAGCCATAAAACACGAACATTAATTTATACCTTTCCTGGTGGCGAACCTCTGTTAATCTCTTTATTATTATCAATTCTGTTGAATTGATAATTTTCAAAATTTATTCCTTGTAGATTTGTACCAGCTTCTATTTTTTCAAATTCAAATTTTAATTGTAGCCCATTTACTACTTTTGTTCCTTCTATAATTTTTACTTTTCCTTTTCTATTTTCTCTTTCTTCTTCTAAATTTACTATTTTTCTACTCTTATAATATAATGTTATTCCATTTTTATTTTTAGTTAAAAAACCTATCTTCTCTAATTCCTTTAAGAATTTATATACACTTCTTTCATTCTTGAAAGATAGGTATTCAGAAATTTTTGAAAATCCTAAGCTTATAAATGCTCCATAAGTATTACTTGAATATGCTTTAACTATTAACATTAATACCTTACCTATTTTTTGCTCTAATACATCAACTGCATTTTCTATATAGTCTAAAGGTAATCTATATATTGCCTTTCCTCTATTTATAGTTAATTTAAATAAGTCTTGTTTCTTTTCTAATTTTCCATTTATTTTCTTTGCTAATTCTTTTAAAGTTGCTACTTTTATTCCAACTTCATCTATATTAAAGTATCTACCAAAAAGATTTTGTTTTTCTAGCTCTAAATAGGCTCTATAATGACGTACTGCCCCCTTGTTGTTATAAATAGATTCAACTATACTCCTTGAAATATAAATACTATTTATAGCCTTTTTACAGACATTACAACCAAGGCTTAATCCTTCTTCTTCAAAAAGCATTTTTGCCTTATCACAAGAAAAATTTGTCCCATTTCTTTTTAATGATTTATACTTATTTTCAACTGATCTTAAACTTTCATCATGCTTCCATTCTATAGCTTTTCTTCTTAGAACTTCTTTAATTTCATTTTCACTATAATTAGCTTCACTTAGACCTAATGCTATACTTACTAAGAAATTGTTTCTATTACCTTTATCCATTATTGGCATATTTATTAATGTTTTTACACATTCTCTAGTACATTCTGTTCCTGGTAAATTTAAAACTTTAATTCCTTTATTTTTGTATTCTTTTAAAGACTTTTCAACCTTCTTTTTTGACTTATCATATAATCTTGTCATTGGAACTGATTGAATACCAGGTAACATTAACTTTCTTATGTCTCTTTGTTTTTTAGTTAATTTTGCCCTTGTTAAATAACCAGTCATTAAGTGCATAAACTCATCTACTGAAACATAATTAACATATCCACCTTTGTAATAAGATCCTGGAGTTTTTATTAATCTGTAGCTTGAATTAACTACGCTTTCATCTACAAATTTTAAGCCTAGTTCTTCTTTTATTTTTTTATACATTTCTGTATAGATTCTATGTACATTTTTACTTGGTTTTAATCCAAATACCTTTGGATTAACCATTATATAAACTGATTTTGAATTATTGATTATAATAGTAAAGTCTTTCTCATTTACACTTAATTCATTCATTAAGTACTGAAGGTATTGAGCGACTTCAAATAATACATCACTACCCTCTTTCTTTTTTGGTGATTCAAATTCAAGTATAAATGGATAATATCTATCATCTAATTCTTCAGTTCTTAAATTTCTATTTTGTTTCTTTAAGAAGGTACAAAAACTTTGAAGGCTCATATGACTAAGTTCTTTATTCCATCTATTTTTTATAGGATATTCTAATAATTTTTCTATATGAGTTTCATATTTCTTATCAGCTCTATTTTGAGAAAAATCTCCTGAAACTACTTCATGAATACCAAAATAATTTTGAACTTCTTCAGCTTTATTTAACATTTTATATATGAACATTTGCTCTATAAAATTCCCTTTATCCTTCAAAATCTTGTCCATCCTTTCATCTGATAAATTGTGATTTTGTGTATAGCTCCCCCCTCCCCACAATTTATCTATTTAAATTGCTCCGTAATTTTTTCCTACAACAAAAAAACTCTTAGGTACAAATACCTAAGAGTTATATATCAAAACTTATGTTACGCAAGTTAAAATTCAAATTGTAAATTATACCAAAAATTACTTTGGTTTCCTCCTGTCAATTTGTGATTTTTTATATTGCACAAATTTTCACCTTATGCTATTATATAAGCATAAAATGAATTTAAAGTTCCAACATTCTGTCTCTTGGTATTCACGGTACCAGTTTCAGTTATATAAATTAAAATGTCGCCAAACATTTTAGTTTATCGTTCGGAATTAAAATATGAAGAAGAAATTCTTCTTTTTTCTAAATTATATTACATTTTAAGGATTAAAACAATATAATTTGAACAAAAAAGCAGTAATAATAATTACTGCTTTTTTGTTTTAACTTTACTAAATCAACATATCAAAAAAATTATTATATCACCACTAATTACCATTTATTACCAAAAATTTTCCACCCTATAAACCCAAAAAAAATTATAGGCTCTTATGAGCCTATATTACTTAGATATAAGCCCTTAGTATTGATTAATTGCTTAAAACTTCTTTTAATTTATCTCTGTATTCTTTGAGTTTTTTATATTCATTTAATGTATCTTCATAATTTTTTTTATACTCTTCTATAGTTTCTTTAAAACATTTTTCTATGACTACTCTTTCATATTCCTTTTTAGCTTTTATCATTTTATTATAGGCATATTTAGTTTTTAGTGAATATTCATCATATATTGTCGGTTCAAATTCATATAGTAAGTTTTCTACTTTAATTATTTGTTGCTCTATATGTCTTAATTTAAATTTATCCTCACAAATTAATGTTGTTCCGTTTAATAGATCCATTAAATATTTAACTTCTTTACTAAGATAAAAAACTTCTTCCTTCTTAAAATTTTTTGATAATTTACTCATAAACCACCTCAAATTTTAATTTTCTTCAATTAGGTAGATTTTAAAAAACTTATTTTCAGCTAACTTACTTTCTGTAATTTCTATTCCAAATTCATCACTAATAATATTTTTAAAAGTTGATTTAATTTGATTATCAGTCATTTCTAAATTAAGAGTTTCAAAAACAAGATATTTTTTTCCATCCTTAATATTAGTATTATAAGTTTTATTTTCTAACGCTCCAATTTCTTTAAACCTATTTATTAAATCATTCTTTTTAACTTCATAATTATCAGTATCTTTTTTAGTATCTTCATCAGTTATTAAATCATCTATACTATTAGCTTCATTATAACTACTTGATATTTCATTCTCCCTTATTTGTTCATTTAATTTATTTGTATTTTCAGTTAAAATTCTGATTTTTTTCTTTGTCATAGATAAACCAGTTTGCATAAAAATAATGATTATAAGTAAAATTACAATAATTATTTTATGCTTCTTATTTTCTTTGAAATTCAATAAATCCTTAATATGTTCCATAGTTACCTCTATATGCTATCTTTCAAGCTCTACATCTTTTCTATTTGTTTTAAGGCTTTTTCTAGCTTCTGTATGCTTACATCCTTCTTGCTCTAGCTGATATTCTATTAAATTTAATTTATTAGCTTCAATAGTAATTTTACCTATATTTGAGCCTGTCCATTTTGTATTATCTATCTTAGCCCCTTCTAAGTTTGCTCCCCTTAAATCTGCAAATATAACACATTGTGTTATATCAGCATTTTTTAAATTTGCATTTCTTAAATCAACATTTAATAGCATCATTCCACTTAAATTTTCGTTTTTTAAATTAAGCTGCTTTCCTCTAGTTCCTTTGCTATTTATCCATTCTTCATGCTCTCTTATTTTTTTTCTAATTTCTTTTTCCTTATCAACTGAAATCATCTCTTTATTATCCTTTCCTAAATCATTTTTTAACTCTAAAGATAATTCTTTATTATTAATTAAAGTATCTTCAATTACTTCAATATACTCTTTAACTGTTTCTCTAACTTCATTTATTAGCTTTTCATTATCTTTTAATTCAACATCTTCAGTCCAAGAACTTATATATCTAAATGAATACTCTGAAGTGTCTAATCCAAAATAACTACATACTACATATGCAGACATTTCTGCTTGGAACTCTTTTTCATTTGTAGTGTATTTATCTATTGTTTCCATTGTATGTAGTTTCGCATGAGCCAACTCATGTATTAAAGTTTTGACATTTTGTAATTGAGTATTCCTAGGATTTAAAGCGACTTCTTTTGTTAATGGATAACTAACTCCTTTTACTGCTCCTAATTCTCCTTTAGGCTCTATAATTCTAACTCCTATTTTCTTTGCTATATTTTCCATAGCTTTATACATCAAATCATAATTTTTAACTTCTCCATCAAGCCATCTACCAGGGAATATCTTAGGTAAATCTTCTGCTTTAGCATTAGTTTGAGAAACTTCAAAAACATATCCTTGATTAAATATTAGCTTACCTTTTCTTACTTCTATTTCTCCTTGCTCTATTAATCGTTTTTCTTCAGGAGTTGCTTTGCTTAATTTAACTTCCTCACCTTTTGAATTAATAAAATAATCACTTAATCTATTTGGAACTAATATTTTAATTCCTTTTTCACCTTTATTAACTGTAAATCCTTTTTCCTTCCAAAAAGCATATGATCCAACAGCTAAAGCTCCTTCAAATTGCTCTTGAATTAGAAAAGTATTTCTAAATGAATAGTTATAAAATTTACTCATATAACTAGCAAGTTCTTTTAACTGCTCTGGACTTGTGAAGCATTTTTCTATACCTTCATTAGCTTTTTCCAAAAGCTCATTAACTTCTTTTTCCTTATCTTCTTTTGATTTTTTATTATATGTTTTTTTCATTTTTCCTTTCACCTTCCTTAAAAAACTTAATAATAAAACACCAGGTAAAATACCTGGTGCTAATCAACAATATTTTCATTTACAATTTTAGTTTTTAAATCATATTCAACTACAATTGTTTCTCCATCTTCATCATTTAATTCAGCTTTAATTGATGATACATAATCTTTTGAAGCTTGTACTATAATTTCTTTTCCTTCACCAATACTCAATACTTTTAATTCAGTATCACTTATTGCTTCTCTAACTATTCCTAAATTACTAAACATAAATCTCTACCTTTCATTTTCAATTTCTCTTTCTAATCTCTCATAAGCCATTTGATTTTTAACTTGTTCAAAATCCTTATCAAATACCTTTTTTAATTTGTTAATATCCCTCTTTGTTAATATTACTGTTTTACTTTTGTATGAATATAATAAACTTTCATTATTATTTTTTACCACCTCCTTTATTTCTTTAAGAAGTGTATTTCCCATTCTAGTATAAAGTTCATCAATTTTATTTTTCTTATAATCTTTATATCTAAAGGTTTCACCTTCTCCATACAATTCTTTTAAATATTCTGTCTCTTTATCAAGTAAATCTTCTAGCTTTTTAAATTCTTCTTTCTTATAATTATCAACATAATATTTTGTTAATTCATCTAATAAAGGTCTAACTTCACTTAATGAATTATAATTATAGTGCCATTGTCTTTTATCTTCAGGTAATTTTTTTATTATTTCTAAAACCATTCTTTTCATTTCCATATCCTTATGAAATGAAAAATCTTTTTTACTATCAATAATATTTTTTCTTATTATATCATTTATTTCTTTTTGCTCTCTACTTCTATCTATAAGATTATTAGCAAATTTACTTTTCATATTGATTAATGTTTTAGGCTTTCTTTTTCCTCTTTCCCTACTAGGATTTACTTCTACACTTGCAACATGAACATGGATATTATCAGTATTATAGTGAAGTGATCCACTCCAAAGTAAATTATCAAACCCTTCTTTTTTAATTAATTCATTCATTGAGCTTCTAACTGCTTCAATTATTTTTTTCTCATTTAAAACACCAGTTTTTTTATCATATAAACCTTCTTTTTCAAGCCATTCATTATCAAAACTAAATACATCTTGCCACATTAAACTTTCATTCTCTTGTGCAATAGAAAAATAGTTCTTCAAAGCTTTTCTTTCATATTCATTTAAAAAATCTTTATCTGCTGTAAATAAATTTCCCGACTTACTTGGATTATCCATATAGTCATTATAGAGTGAAAAATCTTCAAACTTATAATTTCTTACTGCTTCTTCTCTATCTATATAATCTATATATTTAGAGAACTTTTTACTATTGCTTTGAATCCATCTAACCTTATGAACTATACCTACCATAATTTTTTATCCCTTAATAAGTTCTATCTAGTTTAGCAACTCTTTTACTTGCAATTCTTTTCTCTACAAACTCTGTTGCATTATCTATCGCTTTACATTTAATATCACCAGTAGTTGCTAAAAGTTTATATCCTGACTTCACAAATAAACCATTAAGTAATTCGATTATAATTTGAGTATTTTTATCAGATTCATTACTAGCTTTTTTTATTCCTAATAGTTCAGCCTTTAATTTCTCTGAAAGCTTTTCTCCAATCAAATTAATCATAACTTCTGTAGTTATATCTGAATTATTTCTATGTTCTCTTATAATTAATTCTAAAGCTTCACTATTATATTTTAAATGATTCTTTTCCTTAACTTCCTCTATATACTCAATATTTTTTTCACTTAGTCTATAATGTTTTTCCATCTTACTCATAATAAAATTTACACTCCTTTATCTACTAAGGACGTTGTCCTCGCTAAAGCTCACCTATAAACTTTAAAAAGTTTAATCAAACTTACCTATAATGAAATATTAAATATCTTTAGTTGGAAACTAAATCGGAAGATATTTAATAAGAGCATAAGGGGAAACTGCCCCCAAAATAATTGGGGGACTAGGCAAAGCCTAGTGTTTCCTTGGGTACAAAAAAATTCCCAAAACGCCCAGTTTACGCCACTTAAACGCCACAGAAACGCCACAAAACATCCCAAGTTGATACATATTTTTTATTGGTAATTTTTCATTTTTTCTTCTAACTTTTTGATTTTTTCTTCATACTCTTTGCATTTTTCACTTTCAATTTTTATTTCACTTTCTAGCTGAACAATACTTGATTGATTAGACTTTATTGTATTTTCTGTTGCTTCAAGTTCACTTTCAGTTTGATATTCTTTGTCATTTTCTAGTGTAGTTATATTTTCTTTAAATAAATTTATTTTAGAATTTTTATCTGAAATTACTGTATTTATTTCTTCTATTTCTTTTTGAATATCTTTAATTTCATTTTCAATAACCTCGACTGTATATTCATTTATTCCTTTCTCTTTTAAGTCAGTATTAATATTTATATCTCTTACATCAGAATATAATTTAACACTTCCTTTACTCTCTCCATCAGTATTTTTATCTAATACAGTTAATGAAAGAGCTTCCCATTTCATTGCTACCTTTGTAGTTATTATATAATCACTATTAGTTATTTTTGTTACTTTACTAGGTATAATTTGAGTTGGATTTGTCTTTTCCCTTACTTCAAAATCTAAATTTACTTTTTCATTTAAACTTTGATTTTTAACCTTAATGGTAAATTGAACTAATCCATTTTCATTGTTATATTGTCTATCCTTTAATGTAACTACTACACTATTTAATGGTATTTCTTTATTAATTTCTGTACTCATTAAACTCATTTCTTTATTAAAAAGAATGTTTGATGATAGAAAAAATAAAACTCCAATTATACAAATTGAAGCTAAAAAATAATATCGTATTGATTTATTCTTATCAAATTTTTTCTTTATCTCATCTACCTTAGCTTGTATATTTTCTTTATTCAAACTTCCCACCTTCTTTACTTTATTAACTTATTCAACAACCCTTCTAACTCGTCCATTAAATGTTTCTGTCCAATATGGATTGTTTAAATCTGCTATTTCTACTCCCCTAGTAGGACCATCATGTATAAACTTTCCACCACCTAAATAAACAGCAACATGACCATTAATTGTATAGGTATCAAAAAATAATAAATCTCCTCTTTTCATATCCTTTGGATTTATTTCCTTACCCATATTAACAAGTGAAAATGTTACTACACTTGCTCTATCTCCAAGCTGAACTCCTGAACTTGCATACATATAATGAACAAATGAAGAACAATCAAAACGACCAGCCAAAACATCTTCTTCCGTTCTTCCTCCACCCCATACATAAGGTGATTTTCCTACCCACTTCATTCCAGCTTCAATTGATTTTTCTATTATTTCATTACTACTTCCTAATAATCCAACACTACGAAATTCCATAGCATACTTAAATACTTTATTAGGATAATCATGTTGAGCTTTATCTAAATCTACACTCATTCCATAACCAGGACCACCATTATAACAAGCAAAAACTCTCCTTAATGTATCTTTAAAATCTTTATCATTTTCGCTTCTATCCCAACCAACTAGCTTCATATTTTCATTATTATTGTAATCTAATCTCTCTACTTTATTTTGCATATACAGAACATAATTGGTGTAATATCTCATCTCATATGCACCAGCAAATATTTGAGCTTTAGGATCATTTAGATATATATTCCACATATCTTCAGATGTTGAAAAGTTATAACCACCTTTTCTATAAGCATCTCCTAATCCCATATCAATTAAATATTTCCATAAGTCTTTACCCGTTGCTATATCATATTTTTGAATTTGCATCATCCCATACGCTCCACCGTATGAAGCATTAGGATTAAAATTACTTTCTTGTTTTGCAACTGCTGCTAATACCCAATTAGGAACATTAAATATACTAGCTGCTTCATTAAAATAAGGTACAAAATCTTTAGGTACTCCTAATGCTCCAATATCAGTAATAAGTCCTCCACCACCATCAGTTTGAAATTCTTGTGCCTTAAAAAGATACATAGTTACAGAACTTACTAATATTAAAAAGCTAATTGTTATTACTCCTACACTTGATACTAGAAGCTTACTTACTTTTTTTATTAACTGCTTTTCTTTTTCCAATAGCACCACCAACTTTTTTGTATTTTAACTCTTATATAACTCTGTAACTAACTACTTTATACTTATCATTGATCTTTAATAATTTAACTTCATATGAACTTCTTCCTGAGTTTGCTACTTGATCGTATTGGTCAACTACATTCCATTTAACATAAACATCAAATAAAATATAATCATTCTCATATTCATTTTCTTTCTCATATGACTGTACTTCTTCAATCACTTTTTTCTTAATATCTTGATTTTTACCAAGATACATATATAAAGCTTCTACCTCTGGTTTTAATTCATCTGCAACATATTTAACTGCTAATTCTACTGTTTCTTTTGGCTTCTCTATGTCAAAACTTTCTATGGCTTGTACAAAATTTTCAGCTACATTTTTTGCTTTAATTCTTTCCTTTAAGGAAAATTTGCTTTCATTAAGAAGATTATTATTTTTTTTAATTTCTTCATCTGAACTTCCATTTGATATTGTGCTTTTAAATCCTTTTTCTACAACAATATCTTCTTCCATAAAATTATTTTCCTTATCTGACTTATCTAGTTCTTTATCTAAGTCATAAATGTTCTCACTTAGCTCATTAGAATTATTAGAATTTTCATTAGGCTTTTCTTCAAGATTATTTGAAGATTCTTGTTTATTTTTTATATCATGAATTAAATCTTTTCCTACAAATATTACTGATAAAACTCCTATTAATATAAAAACAGCTATTATTAATTTTT
Organism: Clostridium hominis; assembly: GCF_014287825.1. Classification (NCBI taxonomy): domain Bacteria; kingdom Bacillati; phylum Bacillota; class Clostridia; order Eubacteriales; family Clostridiaceae; genus Clostridium; species Clostridium hominis. Next base: position 8,974 of record NZ_JACOOO010000040.1, on the reverse strand, counting down.
TAAATTTCATACTAAGCACCACCCTTAAATAAATCTAATTCTTTACTTGTAACCTCTATTCTGAACTTTATATTTTTAAATCCATTGATCGCTAATATACATTCACCTTTTCTAAAGAAAGGTACTCCTTCAATTTCACTCTCTGTTAATTGACCATCAAAAATATCCATTAAAGCTTTTTTAGAATTATTATCTTGTTGCATAATAAACTTATATTGAGTTAATTCAAAAAGAGTTTTTATCTTTTGTAATGCTTCACTCTCTGCATTTTCAGGAACAACATCTCTAATACTTTGAGTTGCAAATATAAGTCCTGCAAAGTATTTTCTTGCTTCTCTTTCAAAAGAAATTAAATAATCAACTGCCATAATATTATTGGAATTTATGAACTTATGAGCTTCATCAATTAAAAGAAAATACTTTTTACTATCTTCAAAACTAATCTTTCCATCATCATATAACTTCTTAGCTGGAAGTCCTTGTTTTAAAGCATTATTCCATAACAGTGTCATTATGTTAAATGTTTGAGCGTTGAATATTCTTTTATCAAATTGAGTTAAGTTTTTAACTGCAAAACTTACTATTTGTTCATCATCAAAATTACTTATAGATGAATGTCCATTGAAAAGAGTTCCATAATCTCTTACCATACTTTCAATATTTAATATTATTAACTCTAATCTCTCTTGCTTTGTTGAAGTTAGATTCTTCTTTATAATTGCTCTCTCCACATCTTCATAAAGTTCATTTTTCGTATATTCCAATAACTGCTCCATTATTGGATATTCTGTAATTTCATAAGTAGTAGCTTTTTTTCTATCTATTCCACAACTTCTATAGAAATCACTTAAAAGTCTTTCAAATTCTCTTATTTCTGATTGCTCTGCTGTCGGAGAAATAAATTGATATAACATTGAAACTTTACTTAAATGAAGCATATAACTTTGTTCTTCTAATACCTCATTTGTTTCTTCATCAACTACTGTTGCGAATATCTGTAGTGGATTTATAATACCGTCTGTACCATCTAAAGCTATTACTTTTCCCCCTAAAGCTTCAACTAAAGTTTTAAATTCACCTGATATATCTAAAACTCTAATTGTGTTATTTACTATTGCATTATCCATCATCAACTTTTTTAATAAAGTTGATTTTCCCGAACCCATAAGCCCTACTATTAAAGCATTAAATGATTTTCTATAATCATTCCTAGTAAAAATATCATATAAGACATTTCCACCAGTATAAGTTCTACCTAAGTATTTTCCAGTTGGATCATTAAGTTCTGTAAAGTGAAAAGGATAGCCACCACCTAAAAATATTGAAGGTAACGGCTTTCCTACTCTCTTATTTGTATAATATGTTTGTTCTGTTGCACTTGAAAATAATGACTGCCATTCATATTCTTGCTCATTGATACAAACTGCACCCCTATATCCTAAGTTTTGCAACCTAATTAATATATCTTTAATCCTTATATCTAATTCTTCTAAAGTTAAAGCTGATACATAATATCTTACAGTTACAAGTTTTATTATTTCCTCATTTTGAGTAATATCTTCTACTAATGCTTGTAATTTACTAATCTCTGATGTAGCTTTTATTCTGTCAATATTACTTGGAGCATCACCAGCTCTTGTAATCTGCTCTGTAATAGACCTATTAATTTTTTCTAATATCTTATCTTGATTTTCTGTGGAAACATCTATTGTTGTTGTTACATCTTCAAAATTCAATAAATCTTCTAACCAATAATCATTAACTTGTGTTTTAAATTCATATATTCTTATACAAGATTCGTACCCATCACCCTTGATAATAGCTCTTTCCGAAAAACTAATACCACCAACTGGCTGAATTGCTGTTAAAAGGTATGGGTTATATTCTATATTTTTTCTTAATCCCATTCTCTTTCCTCCTAAAATTAAAAAAATAAAAAGATACTAAATTTTTAAGTTTAGTATCTAATTTCAAATTACCTATATTGTTTTTTGCACATTCTTACATAAGTTTTGTATTAGGATTATTTAACTTGAACAATATTTTAAGTTTCTTTTCAATATCTAAAGGTTTTAATTGGATTGCTATATTTTGATTCCTTAATAATAATCCTTTAACTTCTTCCTTATTATCAGTATCTTTAATAAAAATCATTATATAAAATTCTTTATTTTGTCTATTTTCTTCAAGGAATATTAATTGATCTAATTTCTCTTTTAAGAAATTAGCATAAATCTCATTATCACATTCTTTTAACTTCTTTTCTAAAAATCTCTGCTGCTTTAATGTATTTACAGGAAACTTCATTGATATAAGTTTAAAATCATATACATATCCTCGTAAAAATGATACGAAACTATATATGTGCATTTTTCTTTCAATCTCATTTAATGAATATATGTCCTTACTATCTATTTGAAATATATCAATATGTCCCATTTGGGTTACTATGCTATCATCATCATCTGCATCTTTAAAAGGCAATAACTCTTTAGTTGTTAGTAAAACCTTTTTATCTTCTTTTCTTATTTCTTTAAGCTCTTTTTTCTTTAGCTTCTTTTTTTCCTTTAATAACTTCTTTTCTTCCTTAGTTAATTTTACCTTTTCTTTCTTTATATCCTTTTTTATATTTATATTTTCAAATTTTTTTATTGCCATAAAATCCTCCAATCAAAAAGGTGTCCTTGAGGGACACCTATCTATTCTCTAGCATAAGCTTTTTTATTTCTTATTAAAGCATAATATATACTTTGAAATTTTCTTTTTTCAGGATTTATGCTACTCTTACTAGTTAATATAATAGAAATAGTAAACATAAATAAATAGTAAGGTACAATTAATGGGGTATATACCAGGGAACTTAATGCCCAGGATATAATTAATACAGAACCTACAAAAACTATATCAAACAAATATAAACTCTTAGTAAACTTCATTGATGATGAAATTTCCTTTGGTAATACATACATAAATTTCACCTACCTTATTTAAATTTTATTTTTCTTACGTTTTATATTCCACTTATTAGTTGAGTTTTTTCCTAAGTTATATGATCTATTTAAATCATCAATAAATTTCGATGATTTAACTTTATCTTTTGCATACTCACCAATAGTTCTATTTTCCATTTTTCCAACTAAATTTTCTTCTCTTGTTTTATTATTTGAATTATCAAATTTTGAGTTAGAAGTATTGTTAGCTTCTTTTGGTCTAATATTTTCAAATCCATTTTTAGAATTAATATTATCTGAATTAGTAGAATTTGAATCTTTACTCTTTCCTATTTCCGTATTTAAGGAATCTTTAGGTCTTACACTATCTACATTACATCTATTAGGATTTATGTCTTTATTATCGCTTATTTCATCATTTAAGCCACCTTTAGGTCTTACCACATCTAAGTTACCATTATTATGGTTTATGCTCTTATTATCGCTCATTTCATCATTTAAGCTACCTTTAGGTCTTATACCATCTAAGTTGCCCTTATTAGGGTTTATGCCCTTATTATCGCTCAGTTCATCATTTAAGCTACCTTTAGGTCTTACCACATCTAAGTTACCCCTATTAGGATTTATGCCCTTATTATCGCTCATTTCATCATTTAAGCTACCTTTAGATCTTATACCATCTAAGTTGCCCTTATTAGGGTTTATGCCCTTATTATCGCTCATTTCATCATTTAAGCTACCTTTAGGTCTTACCACATCTAAGTTACCCCTATTAGGATTTATGCCCTTATTATCGCTCATTTCATCATTTAAGCTACCTTTAGATCTTATACCATCTAAGTTGCCCTTATTAGGATTTATGCCCTTATTATCGCTCATTTCATCATTTAAGCTACCTTTAGGTCTTATACCATCTAAGTTGCCCTTATTAGGGTTTATGCCCTTATTATCGCTCATTTCATCATCTAAGCTATCTTTAGGTCTTACACTATCTAAGTTACTCTTATTAGTGTTTATTCCTTTTATTTGTTGCATATCTCCTTCAATATCATTATTATATTTAGGGTTATTAATATCTTTAGGAGTATCTATATTCTTATTAGCAATATCATTATTTGGATTTATATTTTTATTTTTGTTCATTTCTTCTTCAATATTATTGACATTCATATTATTATCTCTATTTCTATTAATATCTTTCATATTCTTTGAATTAATATCATTAGGAATAGCCTTATTATTGTCAGTATCATTATTCGGATTTGAATTTTTAGCTCTATTCATTTCTTCTTCGATACTATTTAGATCACCATTTTTATTACTATCTTTTAAGCTATCAATATCTTTATTGTCAACAATATTATTTGAATTTCTATTCTTGGATCTATTCATTTCGTCCTCTATGTTACTAATATTATCATTATTAACTTTTTCATTGTTTCCTGGTTCTTTTGACTTATTATCAGCAACATTAGGATTCTCATTTTTATTACTATCTGAATTTTTCATATCTTGTTCTATATCATTGTTACTTACATTATTCTTATCATTATTATTCTTATCTGTATTATCATCATCATTAATAATATTGCTATTCTTGTCTTTACCAAACATACCACTCAATGCTCCTGCTCCCATACTTGCACCTAATGCAGTAGCCTTTCCTAAACTCTTAACTCCTTCTGATAATGAGCTTAGACCATTCATAGCTCCCTTACTTAAACCATATCCAGCCATAACTGCTGACCAACCATTCTTTAATCCCGCATCAATTCCTAATATTCTTTCTATGATATTAGGACCATCTATAACAGCTATACTTCCACCAACAAGTACAATCATTTTTGCTACTCCATTAGCACTTAGTCCAGCATTTCCTAAGCTTGTACCTAACCAAGAACTAAATATAACGTATAACTTGGTCATTATTGCAGTTGAAAATATAACTATAAACATTGAAAATATATGTTTTATTATTTCCTTTAACTTTTTGCCATCTCCAATATCAGCAAAAGCGAAAAGAGTTGCAAGTAACTTATTAAATGCTAATTCAAATATTAACCTTGCTACTTTTAATCCAATACAAATAAGAGTTATTCCCATAGCTCCTAAAGTAACTATTATAGATAAAAAATCTATTCCATATCTATAATATTCTTCATCAATTTTAAACCATCCTGTCTCTAAATCTTCAAGCTTTTTATTTCCATTCTTATCAAATCTAATTTTCTTTCCTAAAACAGCTTTATTATTAACTTCATCTAAATCTATAGTTTCATTTGCATCTACTGTAAGTATTTCACTAGACTTTATACTATTTTTATTATTTAAATCAAATCCATTTGAATCTAAATAATATAAATCATATATATTATTTTTAATTAATTCATTAGCTGAACTTGTATATTCACTTGCTACATCTTTAACAGCTATACTTGTCATGTTATCTAGCTTTGTCATTAAAGTTGGTAATAATACTAGAATAAGAATAGAAAATAAAATATTAGATGGTAATTCCCCTCTATTCTGCTTTCTATTAAACATTATCTTAAAACCTAATATTCCTATTGATATAGCAAGAATAACCCATACTAACGGTTTATACTTATCTATTAAGGAAGTTACTTCAGGAGAATTAAAGAATCCATTTATATTGTAAATTTTAGTTACAGCCTTCTCTATACTATTAACTAATAACGATAATAGCGTTACTATCTTCCACAATACCCACCTAATACAGTTACTAATTATACCAGCCATTTCAAGGATATTATTCTGCATTAATTTTTCTAATATCTCCAATACTCAATCACCCCACTCTATTACTTTTTAGTCTAAGTTCTCCTTTATCTATATATTTTTTTAAATCCTCTATATCATAGTCATTGTAATATTCATTTAAAATCTCTTTAACTTCTGACCATCTCATATTAAAATCAACTTCTAAAGTAACTTCTTCATCAACAGTCATTTCAATTTTCTTATTTATATCTAAAACTTCATCTATTGTTAGTATTTCATTTACCAAAATATCTTTAAGCTTTTCATTTTTACTAATTTTAGCATCTTCAATCCCTTTTTCTCTTACCATACTTTGTACTAAAGGCTCTTTACTTTTTATATTTCTATATAGCAATAAATCTTCAAGATTTACATCACTATGTAAAGTTTCAACTTTTTCATTTATAAGATTTTTAGTATTATCAAAGAATTCTCCTAAATATTCATACCTATATTTAAGAGTATGATCAGCAGTATTAAATATAGGATATGGTCTAATCTTGTTACCATTTAAATCCCTTCTTTTAGTACCCCTAGCAATAACTATTTCTCCTTCTTCCAAGTGCATTAATTCATCTACTGTTAATATTTTTCTAGCATCTACACTTTCCGTTTGATGTTTTGTCATATCAAAAATTTCTCCACTTCTTGAATAAGTAACAATAGTCTTATCACCTAAAAGTTTTGAAAATTCTTCAGCCGTTTCCACTTCATTAGTGAATATATAAAACTTATTGGAACAATTACCAAGTATAGTCTTATAATCATCACCATATAATTTTTTTAATTGAGATATTGCTTGAATAACTAAATTGAATCTTATATTTCTTCCTAAACAAACAGTTACTATATTAGCCATACCTTCTATAACTGGCATATTTCCAAATTCATCTAGTAAAAATATTACTTCTCTATCACATTTTCCACCTGGTCTTAATGAAGCTTCTTTTGCTAAAACATAATATAATTGTCTTACAAAAATACTAGATATAACATGATTTGAACAATCATAGTCAGGTGTAACCATAAATAACGCTACAGGTCTATCATCATTGCTGGTAAATCCTATATCTTTTAAATTAATAGAATTTTTTGATGTTAATTTTGCTATTTCATCCATAGTGAATATTTGTAACTCTGACATTGCAGTAGCAAATATTCCTCCCCTAGTTGTACCCTTAGAGAAATTAGATGTTGCATATTGCATTTTAGCAACAGACTTACTATCCAATCCTTCAAAATATTTATCAAGTTCATTTTTTCCAGTTACATCTTCTTTAGAACCTAATTCTGACAACATATTTGCTACTGTATAAAGCGTTATTTTTTGTAACTCTCCACTTTTAATACATTCATCACAAACTGCTAAAATTAAAGCATTAACCAAACTCATAGCCGATGTTTGCCAAAATGGATCTTTAACACCTGGTTTATAATACAATGTATAAGTTAATGTCTTAACCAAACTTTGAGCTGTACTATAATCTTTTTGTTTATATGCATCTATTATTAATTGCAAAGGATTATAACTCATTGAGTTCATAGGTTTTAATAAATTTAATATTTCAACTCTATATCCTCTATTTTCTAATATCTCCTTTGATGCACTATAAAGTTCCCCTTTAGGATCGTTTACCACAAGTGATGACTTTATACCCGCCCTTGAATATAAATCTATAGTTGGAAATATATACAACTCCCCTTTACCACTTCTAGTAGTCCCTATTATCAAGTTATTAGTTGGGCTATCATCTATAAAAATCTTATCTTTATATCTACTTACAATAACCCCTCCACGCCCTTCATATCCTCCATTTAAACGTTCCTTATCACTTTCCACTTCATCTACTGCCCTATATTGTTCTTTTATTTCATCTAAAGTTGCAAATCTACTATTTCCCTTTTGTCCATCTCTTATATCTTTAAATGAAGCTTTTATATTAAACACTAATTTAAATAAAACTACTCCCGTTAGAACATATGCCAGTAAATAAAGTAATGGATATGATAAGTTAGGCATTAATATATTCCAAATTAAATTAAACCTTTTTTCTAACCCAGTTGCTAATAAAAATAAACCATCAATTGAGTTTGAAATAAGATTCACAAATAAAGTTACTAAAATAAATATTATTATTATTGCTGATGAAAGCATTTTTTTATCAGCAATTCTTCTAATCAACTTCATTTCTTTATTAGCTTCTTTTTCTTCTAATAAACTTTGAAGCTCACTCTTTATATCTTTAATAAATTTCATTTAATCACCCTTTATTCTTAAAGGGGAAGTTGAAACTTCCCCTTATTTAAAATGTTATCTTCATCTTTAAGAATGAAGCGATAGCTGAAGCTCCTAGTATAAATATAAGTCCTATTGCTCCACCTATATACCAAGGTTTAGCTTTTCTTAATCCTTCTGCTCCACCAAATATTTGTTGGAAACCACCAACACCGAAAGCTATTGCTGAAGCTGGTATTCCTAAAAGTTGCATCCAACTAATAACTTCATTCCCCATATTTACTAATTGTTGTATAACATCCATTTTTATTCCTCCTGCAATCTATCTTTTTTTATTGTTTCTTCTAAATCAATTAAATTTTCATTACAAAACTTATCTAACACTAAAGTGTTATATTCTAATTGCTTTAGCATTTTTTCAAATAATATGTTGTACTGACTATCATGTTCTTTTATCTTATCTAGTAATAGAAATTCCCTTTCTAAATATACTTTTAGAAACTCATTTCTACTTTTATATCCTAGATCTTTTGCCTTTTCATCAATACTTGAAACTGCTGCTTTTGAAATTCCTCGTATTTTAATTTCCAATGCAATTAATCACTCATTTCTTTTCTTAAATTTAAGCTTTCCTTTAATAGCTTTGAGTTTGCAAAGATAACCTTTGTGTGCTGTTCATTTAGCCATTCTTCATATGTTTTTCCAGTAACCTCGATTATGGATACTGCTATTTCTTTTATGTCCTTATCAAGCTTTTCTCCAGCCATAAACACCACCTCCTTTCAATAAAAAAAGAACTTCTTGGCTATTGCCTTTCAGAAGCTCTTTTACTTTAAAATATTTATATTAAAAAGGTGTCCTTCGGGAACACCTTTTATTTCTGCTTATTTTTGAATTGCGAATAAAAAAATACTGTAAATTCATTTTTGAATAATACAGTATTTTTATCATATTTTTAGTTTTCTTCTCTTTATCTCTTAAATAAGCTAATCAATAAACTGGAATT
>NZ_JACOOO010000015.1:0-96107 GCF_014287825.1 Clostridium hominis | reverse complement strand
CTTAAGGACGGTTGCAAGGATAAAGAAATCATAGAGTTTTTAGGGATATCAAGAAGTGCATGGAAGGCCAAAAAAAATAATAATTCCAAACTTAAGCAGGCAATAGATGAAGTTAAGGAAGCAAGAAATGAACAAGTAGAAGATGCCTTGTTTAAATGTTGCACTGGATATCATTACTATGAAGAAGTTGCAACCAAAGTAAAAGAAGAGATTCAAGGTGATGATGGTATTGTTCTTGTAAAGGAAGATGTTAAGATATCTAAAGTTAAGAAGTTTGCTAGACCAGATGTGGTGGCTCAAAAGTATTGGTTAAATAATAGAAAGAAAGCATCATGGAAAGATGATCCTAACAAAGTAGAGAATGATAAGAAGGCATTAAAGTTAAAAGAAAAGGAGGTAAACTCTAGGATTATAGAAGTTTAAAGCATAGATAATGGCTAGATTAAAGAGTTGTATGTATTGTGGGAGAGTTCATGATACAAAGTTTAAATGTAAGGAAAGAGCTAGGAGAGTTACTTATAATAAATCTAGAGCAGGAGATCTAAGAAACACTTATAGATGGAGAAAGAAAAGAGAAGATATAAAGGATAGGGATAATCGTCTATGTCAAGTGTGCATTAGAAAAGATTATTTTAATCCAACTGGGCAGTATGAGTTTAAGAAACTACAAGTACATCACATTGAATCATACAAAGAAAATGAAGAGCTATTCTATGATGATGATAACTTGATAACATTATGCATCTATCATCATGAGAGAGCAGAAGATGGAAGTATAGAAAAGTCATATTTAAAGGAAATAGCTAGACATAATAATGATAGGTAGCCCCCGGGTATTTCGTAATTATCCACACAAGGCAACCGACAGTTACTAGTCCTGAGCAGAAGAAAAAAATTCTGTAAAATGAAATGTTTTTGAGGTCGAAATATATTTTAAAAATTTAGGAGGTGTTTAGTTTTGGCGAGACCATGTAAATCAGCCAAAGTACTAACTGAATGTTCACAAACAAAAGAAGAAATTTATGAGAGAGTTCAGAAAGAGGACTTAATAAGAGGTAAAGCAGATAAGTTAAAGCCATCAATGGAATTAACAGAAAGTCAACTTTATCTCTTTAATTTTATCGTTGGAGAGCTTAAAGCAAGTGAAATATTAAGTAACTTAGATATATTCTTACTTACTAAAGCAGCAATAGCAATAGATAGACTTAACTATATAGAAAGTATAGTCAATAAGAATCCAAAGGCATTATTTAATAAAGAGATAATGTCTAAAAAAGATAGTTATGATAAAGATTTCTATAGATGTTGCAACGAATTATGTCTATCACCACAAAGTAGAGCAAAGATAGCTAATATTAATATAAATACAAAGAATGCTGAAGAAGATGCTGTAATTAAAGCTATCAAAGGAGGGGAATAATGTTTTTATTTGATAGAGCTATCCAATATGCAGAAAGAGTTGTAGCTGGTAAAGAAATAACAACAAAGGAAGTAATGATTCAATGCAAGTGGTTCTTAGCAGATTTAAAAAGGCAAGATAATGAGGAGTTTGAATTTTATTTCGACAAAGATAAGCTTAAGATCATAAACAATCTATTAAAGTTATTTAATTTTGCTACTGGCTTTGTTGCTGGAAAGCAAGTGTTAGAAAATTTAGCAGATTTTCAATGCTTTTTCTTAGCTAATATTTTTGGATGGAGATTTAAAGATAATCCAGATAAGTTTAGATATAACGATATTACTTTATATATATCTAGAAAGAATGCTAAGACTGCTCTGGTTGGTTTAGTATTTTTATTATTAATGCTAACAGAACAAGATTATTCAGAGTTTTATAGTATTTGTTTAACTAGGGAATTAGCAGCTGAAATTAGAAAGTCTATGGTACAGATATTAGATGCAAGTCCATTAATATCAAAACATTTTACTTGGTCTAAGATTAAGACAGGAAGAATCGAATGTAAGATTACTAAAAGTTTCTTTGAACCTAGAACAGCAGAGAGTGGCAAGAACAATTCTATTAGACCATCGGCATTTGTAAGTGATGAACATGCAAACTTTAGTGACAATAGCAATTTTACTGCTATGAAGTCAGGGCAAAGAAATGTAATTAATCCATTAGTTTTTAGAACGACTACAGCCTATGCTATAGATAATTCCATAATGCAACCAGATTTAGATTATATGAGAAAAGTATTTGATGGACTAATAAAAAATGAAAGACAATTTGCATTGTTATACTATGCTGATTCAGAACATCTTTGGGATGACATTGGAATGTATCAAGCTAATCCATTAAGAATAGAGGAAAATTATAAGAGTATCAGAGAAGATAGGGAAAGAGCCAAGGAGCAAGAGAATTTAGTTGAAGAGTATTTAACAAAGAGCATGAATCATTTTATGCCAGCTAATAGTGGAGAAGCATTTATCAATATTGAACAATTGAAACCTTGTAGTATAAAACAGTTTAATTGGGAAGGTAGAGATGTATATATTGGTGTTGATTTAGCAGAAACAGATGATAATACAGCAGTATCTATGTTAGCTTATGATGATGGAAAGATAATAGCTAAAAGCTGGGCCTTTATACCAAAGGAAAGAATAACTATTAAATCTCAAAAAGAAGATATTAATTATATGGAGCAAATAGGCAAGAAAAATTGTTTTGCTTGTGGTGATGAAGTAATTGATTATGGATTTGTTGAAGATTTTATTTTAAAACTTGAAAAAGAGTATAAGGTTAATATAGTTAAACTTGGATATGATAGAAGAAATGCTTTATCATCAGCACAAAAATTAGAAGCAAAGGGAATAGAATGTGTTGAGGTAGTTCAGCATAGTAGGATACTTCATGCACCAATTAAGTTACTAAAAGAATCCATATTAAATAAGAAGTTTAATTATGATGAGAATCTCCTTTTAGAAATTAATTTTGTAAATGCTAGGCAAACAGAAGATACAAATTTGAATAAGTATCTTAATAAAAAGAAAAGTAAAGGGAAAATAGATTTAGTAATGAGTATAGTGGATGCATTATATTTATTACAAGAAGATATTTTATTATCGGAAGATGATGGTTTTACTATACAAGTTATATAGAAAGTTGGTAATAATATGAATTTGAAGTTTTGGAAAGGAAAAAAAGAAGAACGGTCAACCTTAGAGCAAGATGGTACTGGGCTAAAAGATTTATTATTAGCAGCAGGATTGATTGAGGATAATATAACTAGAACAGAAGCTTTAAATATACCTACTTTAGCAGGATGTGTTGAATTGATATCATCAATAGTAGCCAGCATACCTATAAAATTATATAAAGAAGTTGATGGGAATGTTGAAGAAGTAAAGGATGATATAAGAATTAAATTATTAAATGAAGAAACTGGAGATACATTGACTGCTTTTGAAATGAAAAAGGCGATGGTAATAGATTACTTGTTGATGGGGAATGGATATAGTTATATAAATAAAGAAAAAGGAAAGTTTGCTAGTTTACATTATATTAAAGAAAGTGATATTGATATAAATAAAAATGTAGATCCTATTTTTAAAAATTATGATGTTTTAATTGGTGGTAATACATATAAACCATATAATTTTATAAGGTTACTAAGACATAGCGATAATGGAGCTGATGGATATGGAATTATAGAAGAAAATTCAATTTTATTATCAGTTGTATACAATTCGCTTAAGTATGAGAATATATTAAGCAAAACTGGAGGGAATAAGAAAGGATTTATTGAATCAGAAAAAACGCTTTCTAAAGAATCTATTACTGAACTAAAAGAGCAATGGAAGAATATGTACTCTGGGAATTCTGAAAATTGTGTAGTTCTAAATAAAGGATTAAATTTCAAGGAAAGTCAAGCTACTCCAACAGAAATGCAAATGAATGAAAATAAGTTAGCTAATGGTTCTGAAATATGCAAAATACTTAATATACCACCGAGTATAATAACTGGTGATGGAAAAGCTAATGAAGGCGATTTTGATAAGATGTTTAAAATGGCTATCATACCAATTTTAAATGGTTTAATATCTAGTACAAACAGAGACTTACTTCTAGAAAAAGAGAAGGAGTCTTTTTATTTTGGATATGATGCCAATGAACTGTTAAAAGGAGATATAGAGAAGCGATTTAAAGCTTACGAAATAGCAATCAAAAATAAAATAATGGGAATAAATGAAGTTAGATATAAGGAGGATTTACCACCAGAGGAGTTATTTGAAGATACTATCTTACTAAACTTAAGTGATGTATTATATAATACAAAAACTGGGAAGGTATATACTCCAAATACTGATAAAGTATCAAATTTGAAGGGAGGTGAAAGTAATGAGAATAGAAATTCGCAATAACAGTGTAATCCTTGATGGTTATGTAAATGCTGTTGATAGAGAAAGTAAGCCTATTCCTTCTGTGAAAGGTAGGTTTGTAGAAAAAATAAAGCCTGGAGCATTTCAAAGAAGCTTGGAAAGAAGAGCTAATGTTGATTTATTATTAAATCATAATGATAAGAGAAAACTTGGTTCTACTGAAGAAGGAAATCTTGAATTATTTGAGGATAATATAGGATTAAGAGCAATATGTACGATTACTGATTCAGAAGTAATAGAGAAGGCTAAAAACAATCAATTAAGAGGCTGGAGTTTTGGGTTTTATGCTGAAAAGGACCATTGGGAAACATCGGAAAATGGTTATGAAAAAAGAACAGTAGAAGAGTTAGATTTATTTGAAGTAACTATAGTAGATAACACAAGAAATCCAGCATATTCAGCTACATCTATTGAAATGAGAGATGATAAAGAGATATTAACAGAAAATAGGGTAATTGATTTTAAAGCTATAATTGTAGATGAATCTAAAAATAAAGAAGAAAGAACAAATATTGATTATAGCAAGTATGAAAATGAAATAGAAAGTTTTAAAAAGTCTTAAAACAAGGCTTTTTTATTTTGCTTAAAATTAAGGAGGAAAAGAATATGATAAGAAAAAGGATGCCAGAATTTAGAACTTTAGCTGAAGAAAAAGGATTAGAGGAACAAAGAGCAGATTTGTTAAATGAAATGAATGGAATAGTAAAAGGAGCTAAAGCAGAAACAAGAACATTGACAGATGAAGAGGAAACTAGGTTTGAAGCAATTAAATCAGAGATCAAAAAGATAGATAAGACATTGGCGGCAATAGAAGAGGAAAGAGCTTTAAATAATAAGGAACAAAGAAACAAAGAAACTGCTAAAGAAAAAGAAGAGAGAACTTTTGAAGCTTTTATTAGAGGGCAAGTAAGTGAGACACGTTCAGGAGAGCAAAATGTTACTATTGGGAATAATGGAGCTATTATTCCTGTTACTATAGCGAATAGAATTATAAAAGAGGTAAAGGATATTTCGCCTATTTTATCAAGAGCAACTTTATATAGTGTAAAGGGAACACTTAAAATTCCTGTGTGGTCAAAAGCTAATACAACACACGATATAACAGTTGGATATCAAGAAGAGTTTACAGAACTTACAGCAGATGCAGGAAAGTTTACAAGTGTAGATTTAAGTGGATATTTAGCAGGAGCATTATCACTTATAGGGAAATCAGTTATAACTAATTCACAAGTTGATGTAGTAAGTTTTGTAGTTTCTGAAATGGCTCAAAAAATAGCTGCATTTTTAGAAGGGGAATTGTTAAATGGAAGTGGTTCTAGCGCAGCACAAGGAATAACTGCTACATCAAATATTAAAAAAGTTGCGGCTACAGATGCTATAAAAGCAGATGAATTAATTGATCTACAAGCACAAGTAAAACAAGTATATCAGCAAAACGCTTGCTGGATAATGAATAGTTCTACATTTACTGCAATAAAAAAACTTAAAGACAATAATAATAGATATCTATTACAAGATGATATAACAGGAGAATTCCCATATAGATTATTAGGCAAGCCAGTATTTTTATCTGATAACATGGCAACTATGACAAATGATGCAAAAGTAATAGTTTATGGGGATTTAAAAGCTCTATCAGTAAATTTTAGAGAAAATATAGAAATTCAAATCTTAAAAGAAAAATATGCTACTCAACATGCTATTGGAGTTGTATCTTGGTTTGAATTTGATTCAAAAGTAACTGATAATCAGAAGGTTGCTGTTTTAGAAATGGCTTCATAGCTTTAATTAATTTAAAGTTTCATTAATAGTTTCAAGAAAAAGTTTTGGAGTATAAAAAGTACATACTCCAAAACTTTTATTAAAGCCATATAAGAAGAAAAGAGGGTGAAACTTAATGAAGTTTAGTGAAATAACAGTAGAAGATATTAAAGAGTATTGTAATGCATACGATGAAGATACTAAAAATTTAACTATAATATTAGCTGCTTCAAAAGGATATATAAAGTCATATACAGGACGAACAGTAGAGGATTTGGACAAATACGAAGAGATAGCTATAGCTAGCATGATATTATGTAATGAAATGTTCGAAAATAGAATGTTTAGCGTTGAAAATGATAAAGTTAATACGGTTGTTCAATCAATTTTAGATATGCATTCATTCAATCTATTATAGGAGGAAGTTATATGAGATTAAAAATTAATCCAGGAGAATTTAGACATCCTATAATAATTGAAAGATGTTCCAATAATGAAAAAGAAGTTGATGATGATAATATACCTATTAAGAGATGGGAAGTACTCATCAAACCTAGAGCAAAGATAACTAATACAACTGGTAAGGAGTTTATAGCCTTATTAGGAGAAACATCAAAGGTTACAACTAAGTTTACAATTAGAGCTCCAAGAAAAATTAAGATTTCTAAAAAAGATAGAATTCTTCATAAAGGTATATATTACAATATAAAACATTTAAATAATATTATGGAGCTTGATATACTATTAGAAATAATAGGAGAGGTAATAGAGTAATGGCAATGGAAGTTAGTGGTTTTGATGATTTATTTGGAACTCTTGAATTATTAGGTAATGTAGGTAATAAGGTTGGAAAGAAAGCCGTAAAAGCTGGACTAGATGAGATGCTAGACCAAATGAAGAAAGATGCTCCCAAAGATACAGGAGATAGTGCAGAGCATTTAGATATTACAAGGTTAAAGCAATATAAAGGTGGAAGTGTTTGGGGTGCTTGTGGAATTAGCTCTAATAATTGGGAGGAAACTAAAGCTCTTTGGTTTCAGCACTTTGGATATGAAAACAAAGGTGCTAGAGGAAGGTTTAAAGGCAGAATAGTTAGAGCAAATGTTGGGTGGATGACAGATAGTTTTGAAAAATCTAATAAAAAAGCTGAAGCTATTCTTGAAAAGACCGTAGCAGATGAAATAGATAGAATATTAAAGTAGGTGATAATGTGAGTAAGTATATTGCAGAAATACTAAGAGGAATGGGAATACCTAGTTATTATTTAAAACGGCCACAAGATATTGAAGAATGTATTGTATATTCATTCAATGAGTATAAAGGGCATATGGCAGATAATACAGAAGAAACTATAAAGTATGATTGCTATTTTAATATTATGATTAGCAGTAACATTTCTAGCACAATAAATAAAATGAAAAGTATATTAGAAAGCAATGGATTCAGAAAAATAGTTATAAATTCACCTATGATCATAGAAGGTGTAGATTTGTATCAAATAACTATGAATTTTCAAAAGTATATGGCAAAAAATACTATATAACTATATAATTTAAACAAAGGAATTATATAGAGGTGATATGATGCAGTGGTATTATATGAAATGTCCTAGATGTAAAGGGCATAACACATATAGAAAAATAAATTATAAACAATTTATAAAAAGGTTTGCTATACTTACTATTTTAGTAATAATATTTACTATTTTATCAATTCTATATCTATGGCCCGCTATAATTTTAGTGCCTTTAGTTATTTTTGGAGCTCTTTGGAGTTGTTTAATAGGCAAAAAGGATAGGACGGTAACATTTAAGTGTAGACATTGTAAGAAAATATTTGAAGTACCAAACTATAATAATAGACAAGTAATTAAATCAATATATGGAGATTAGAAGTTCTTTTTTAGGACTTCTTTTTATTTTAGAAAGGAATGATATTATGGCAAGAGAATTAGGAATAAGAAATGTAACTATATTTCCTATGACAGCAGATAGTCCCGATGTAACATATGATGCAGCAGTACCATTAAAGTGGGCAGTATCACTTGAAACAAAAAATAATTATTCAGAAAAAGAATATAAGGCTGATATGCAGATTGAGAAATCTTCAAAAAGGCTAGATAGTGTAGAAGTAACATTAGAACTTTCCTCTAATACACCACCATCAGTAGATGCAAAAATAACAGGAGCAACATATAAAAATTGCAAAAGGGTAACTACAGTTGGACTAACACCACTTGCAATAGCATTAGCTTATGAAATAGTTATGGATGATGATACTGTTAGAAGAAGAGTGCTATATAATGTTGGTTTATCTAGAGATGAGCAGAAAAATGACGTTGAAAGTGATGGGGAAACGTACATTTATAGTGGTAAAGCAATTCCATTACCAACAACAGGGGAAGTAGATTTATTGATGGATCAAAAAGAAGTTAATGCTAGTGAAGATGAAGGCGTTAAAACAGAATTTAAGAACTTCTTCACTGCACCAGTATTTAACAAATAATTATTCAAGCGCATATTAATTTATGCGCTTTTTATGAGGTGAAATATGAAAAGTATAACGTTAAATAAAAAGAAAATAGTGGAGCTAAATATTGGAGGAATTGAATGCATAGCAACATTAGATACATTAGCTATAAATCACTTTCAAATAACTAACAATATCGGATTATTAAAGGCTATGAAGAAAATGAAAAATAAAGATTTAAATATCATATATAAACTGTTGTGTAGTTTAATAAGAGAAAAGGAAAGTAACAAAATTCTTGGGTATGAGTTCTTTAAAGATTATGATGATTTAGATGTGATAGAGCAACTTATGCCTGTAATAGATGAAATTTTTCCAGATAACCTTCCAGAAGCAAAAAAAAAGAAGAAACCAAGGAAGAGATAGACGAAATTGATATAGATTATGCATACTTTTTGGCTAGAACTATATTAAAATGGAGCGATGCTGACTTTTGGGATAGTAGCCTAAGATTTTTATATAAACAGTTAGATATTTATGAAGAAAGTAACAAACCTAAAAAAGAGAAAAATACAATAGCAACAAAGGAAGAGAGCAAAAAGTATAAGGTTTTAAAATAACCTAGAATGGAGGTTATTATGGGAGAGAAGAAGCTAGAAGTAAAATTGGCCCTAAAGGGTGGAACATATCAACAGCAAGTTAATTCTATAGTTAAAGATACAAAGTTATTAGAATCTAATTTTCAAAAAGCAGCTGCAGGTTCAAAAGACTTTGATAAAACTTTAGAAGGGCAAGTAGCAAGATTAAAGTTAATAAGTGGCCAATATGAGAATTCCCGAAAGAAGCTAGATGTATACTCTACTCAATTAAAAAAATGTGAAAGTGTTTTAGATGATGCAACTAAAGCCTTTTCAGAACAGGAAAAAGAAGTACAATCCCTTAAAGCACAGATAGATGATTACACTAAAGCTTATGGGCCAACATCAGATGCAGTAAAAAAATTAGAGAAGGAGTTATCGGCATCGGAAAAGGCTCTAGAAAGTAAAAGAAAGGCTGTTATAAATGCCGATAATTCATTAGTTAATATCAAAACGACTATAAATAAAACCGAGGCGGAATCTCAAAAATTTAAGACAGAACTAAATGAATTGAGTCAAGAAATTAAAGGGGCGGGTAGTACTGCTGAAGAAGCTTCTGATGGATTAAATAAAATGTCTGATAGTATGGAAGATGCAACTAACAAAGCAGAAGAAACTGGAGCTAGACTTAGTTTAATAGGTCAAGGCATGCAAGATATAGGAGATAAAGCAAGTGACACAGGTAAAGCTATGCTTGGAGTAGTTGGAGATTTAACTAAGGCAGGGTCTGAATATAGTGCTGAGGTTGCTGGAACAGATTTTCTAATGAAAAATTTAGATAAAACAGTTCAAGAAGCTATAGTAAGTAATTCAAAATTAGCGAAGGATATAGGACTTACAGAAAAGCAGTATAAGGATAGTGCTGTTTCGATAGCTACATATTATAAAAATATGGGATTTACAGCAGAAGAAAGTGTAAATTTAAGTGATAAAACAATGAATCTTGTTGCAGATCTTGCAGCAGTAACAGATATGCCATTTGATGATGCTATGGGAAGATTTAAATCAGGTCTTATGGGAAATTATGAAGCTTTAGATGCATTCGGGATAAATTTATCAGCTAGTACCCTTGAAAATAGTGAATTCGTCCAATCGTTAGGTAAGAGTTGGAATAAATTAAGCGATAATGAAAAAATGATGGCAGCTTATAATGAAATTGTTAGGCAAGGGTCAAGTGCATCTGGGTTAGCAGCACAAGAAGCAGAAGAATTTGGAATGAAATCTAAGTATTTAAACGAAAGAATCGATGAAGTTAAAGGAACTATAGGAGAAAAATTATTACCAGTATTAGAACCTTTAATTGAAAAAATAGTAAATGTAATAGAGAAAGTTGGTGAATGGATAGAAAAAAATCCAGAATTAACGAGATTGATATTAATAATTGTAGGAGCTTTAGGTGCATTATTAGCTATAATAGGGCCTATTATTAGTACTATTGGAACATTAACAATTGCTATGGGAGCGTTTAATGTTGCCACATTACCTATTACAGGAACTATATTGCTAGTTATTGGAGTTATTGCAGCACTTATAGCTATTGGAGTTGCTTTAATAGCTAAATGGGATGATATAACTGCTTGTTGGAGCAATTTTGTTACTTGGGCAGATAATTTATGGACAAATTTCAAAACAGATACAATAGAAAAGTTTATAGAAATAAAAGATAAAATTTCAAGTAGTATCTTGCAAGTACGAGATAACATTGTAAATAAATTTAATGAGATAAAGAGTAACGTATCTAACACTATAGATAATATTTTAAGTAAAATTACTAATTGGACAAGTAATGTTAAAAATACTGTGAAAACTGCATTTTCGAATGTCTATGATTTTATAACAAGTCCATTTAGAAGGGCTTGGAATTTCATAAGTGGCATAGGAGATAAAATTGTAGGTACAATAAGTAAACTTAATCCATTTAGATCACTTTCAGAGGTTGAGGAAACGCCAGTAACTTATGATAGATTTGATGGCATCGCAAAATCAGGTAGTTATTACAATGCAAACACTTATTCTAGCAGAGGGCTTAATGATTTATATAAAGCTACTAATAATTTAAATTCAAGTATGAATAAGCAAAATATTAATTTTAATTTTGATACTGATGGATTTGGGAACAAATTAGTAGACGCAATTATAACTGGCTTAAGTAATGTTATTATGGAAGTTGAATTAACTAATGAAATTGATGGTGAAGCTTTAATTAGTAAAACTACTAAAGGTGTTATATCTCAATTACCTAAAATAAGAAGTAACAGAAAAGTTTTAAATGGGGGAGGATTTAGACGTGTATAGAAAATTAAATATGATATTTAATAATGCCAGTTCACTTGAACTTGGAATTGATATAATAAAGCGTTATGATATACCATCTCCTAAAAAGAGAATTAAATCAATATCGGCTACAGGGAGAGATGGCAATGAATATGAAGAAGATGGATACGATGACATAGAAATAACATTAGACTTTAACTTTATAAGCGAAAATCCACATCAAGCCTTTAGAAGATGCAAAAGATGGTTTAATTGTATATTAGATAATAAGCTAATCTTTTCAGACAATCCAAATATTTTTTATAGAGTTAACTATGCAGTAGTAACTGAAAGTACAAGGGATGTAGGAATTGAATTTTTTACTGTTACTCTTAATTGTGAGCCATTTGCTTATGAAATGGAAGGCCAAAAGGAAATATTAATAAATAATGAAGCTGTAGTATATAATGCAGGAGATTTAGAAAGTAAGCCTATAATAAAAATACAAGGTGAAGGACTTGTAACCATAAAAATAAATGATGATACTATAAAGGCTAATGTAGGGCAAGAAATTATTATAGATAGTTATTTGGGATTAAGTTATAAAACAGATAAAACACCTCAAAATAATAATATTAAAGGCAGACATCCAAGACTTAAATTAGGAGAAAATACTATAAGTTATTCAGGTGGAAGAGTTGATAGTTTTATTATAATACCAAACTGGACTATTTATTAAGAGGAGGAATTAGATGATTGAAATTTATAACAAATCAAATAGTAATTTTGATTATAATGGAGATATGATATTAAAGCCTTCTCTTTGTGATCTTGAAGTAGAGCTTAATGGAATTATAGAAGTTACATTAGAACATCCCTATGATAAAGAGGGGCGATGGAAGTATATTGTTGAAGATAATATACTTAGAGTTCCATATCCTTGGAAGAAAGAGGGACAATTATTTTATATATATGATAAAGAAAAAGGTATGACTGGCGTAACGTGTAAGGCTAGACATATCTTTTTTGATTTAGCAAGTGAAATATTGATAGATTGTAGACCAACCAATGCTACTGGGCAAGAAGCCTTAAATAAAATATTAGAGGGGACTGGCTTTACAGGACATTCAAATATAATAACTAGAAATTCTGCTTATTACATTAGAAAACATATAGCAAATGAAGCTCTTATTTCAGATGATGAGAACTCATTTATAAATAGATGGGGTGGAGAACTTGATGTAGATAACTTTCATGTATACATGAATGAAAGAACTGGTGGGGAGTATGGGGTTACATTTAGATATGGGCAAGATTTAATAGATTTAAAAGAAAATTCTAATATTGATGGCATCATCACAAGAATACTACCAGTTGGATTTAATGGAATAACAATTCCAGAACATTATGTTGATTCACCGCTTATAAATAAGTACAGAAAAGTAAAGGCTGATGTAATTAAATTTGACCATATTAAAGTTAAAGAAAGTCCAGAAGATGAAGAAGGATATAATACATTAGAAGAAGCACAAGAAGCTTTGAGAGAAGCTTGTAAGCAGATGTTTGATGAAGGTATTGATAAGCTATTATATCAAATAGATGTAGAAGTAGCTAAGTTAGAGAATACATTAAAATATAAAGATTATAAGAATCTTTTAGAGGTTGGATTAGGAGATACTGTAGGGGTTGAACATATAGATATAGGAGTAAATATTAAAACTAGAGTTATTAAGTTTGTATATGATTGTATATCAGAGAAATTTAAAAATATAACTTTAGGAAATTATATTGAAAACTATATAGATACTCAAAATAATACAGATAATATTTTAAATAGAATACTAAATAATGATGGGA
This sequence comes from Clostridium hominis, assembly GCF_014287825.1. Taxonomy (NCBI): domain Bacteria; kingdom Bacillati; phylum Bacillota; class Clostridia; order Eubacteriales; family Clostridiaceae; genus Clostridium; species Clostridium hominis. The sequence continues at coordinate 82,749 of NZ_JACOOO010000015.1, read as the reverse complement.
CAGTAAATGCTATTGAAGTTGCTGGAGTATTAAATGCTATTAATGTAAAAATGAGAGCTATGAAGGATATAGCGCAGAAGCAAGACGTAAGAGCATTACTATGTGAGGATTTAGATCCAAACAGTCCGACTTATGGGGCTATGTGTTATGGAACTATGGGGTTCATGATAGCAAGTGAAAGAACATCAGATGGTCGAGATTGGAACTGGAGAACATTCGGAACTGGAAAAGGATTTTTTGCTGATTTAATCGTTGCTGGAACAATGTTAGCAGACAGGATACGTGGTGGAGTTCTAGAAAGTATTGATGGTAGTATTCAATTAGATTTAAGTGATACTTCAAAAGGAATTCAATTTAAACAGAATGGTAAAAAGGCTATAGATATTTTAGGACAAACTATAATGTTCTATGATTGGGATGGAGAAGGTAATCCAATAGGGCAAATGTATTCGGCTAGATTCAATAATAATGAGAATATGCCAGGCATTGTTTTAGCTAATAGGATTGGTAGCTATCTTTCGTTAGCATACGAAAAAGATGGGGAATTCTACTCATATATGAGATTTGATAAAGATAATATAGATAACTTTACAAGGGCACCTATTACTATATTTCTTGAAACAGAGTTTAGTGGTAGTCAATTATGGTTTGGATATGATGAAAATAGTATATATAAGTCATCAAATAATAATTTTGCATTTAAAACATTAAATGAATTTGTTGTAGTAGACAAACAAACATCTTATAAGAGAGTATGCAATTTAAGAGATAGAACATATTTTGCAGATGAGAAGGGGAACATTTATTTTGATGTAAAGCAAGGGAGCTTTACATTGTGGAATGGAAATAGACCTTATCTTTATAAAGAAAAGGATGTTGAACGAATTTGGTGCGATTATGGTTTGGTTGTAGATAAAAAGCTTCATACTAACGGTGATCTTACGGTACTAGGTAATAAAAACTGCGTTCAAAAAACTGAAAACTATGGAGATAGATTGTTCTATTGCGTCGAGGATTGCGAAAGTTATTTAACTGATAGAAGTATGGAGGTATTTACAGTAGAAAAAACTGATAAAAACACATATGAAAGAGTAATACTTTTAGATAATATTTTCAAAGAAGCAGTTAGAACTGATATAGACTATACAATTGAAATATTAAAGCAAGGATGGGGAGATTATAGAATTAAAGAGCAGACTCAAGATTATTTTATTGTGGAATCCGATAGAGAGGATTTTACCTTTAAATATGTCGTAACTGCAAAAAAGAGACACTTTGAAAATGAGAGATTAGAAGAGTTCTTTAATCCTGAAAACTATACTGATTTAGAAGATATATCTAATTATTCATTAGAAGAGCTTGGGGAGGTAGTTTGTGAACACGAAGATAATTAAACTAGATATAAATAGAAGATTATATGATAAGATCGTAGCGAAGCAAGATGATACTAAAAGTAGATTCTTGCTTTTTCAATTGCTCGATGGAGCTGTACCATTTAATTTAACTGATAGAAGTGTAAGAGTATATGGAGTTAAACCAGATGGAGCAGTTATATTTAATGATTTAACTGTAACGCATAGCACTACAGGATTTTGTTTACTTGAACTTACTAATCAAATGTTGGCTATAGCTGGAACAGTTAAATTAGAGCTTATGATAACAGAAGGGGATAAAAAGTTAACATCTATACCTTTTGAGATGGAAGTAATAAAGAAAATTAATTCTAATGCTGCAGTAGAAAGTTCAAATGAGTTTAGATCTTTATTAAATGCTTTGAAAGAAATTGATGATTGGAATAGAGAATTCGCTGATAAAAGTGGTAAATTAGAAGAATTATATACTCCCCGATTAAACGAACTTGGTTCGCAATTGGATACTAAAGCGAATCCTAATGTAGTTATAAATCAAAATATTTTAAACGATATTCCAGAAAGTTGTTTAAAACAATTTTTAAAAGCTATAAATTTAGGAAATTGTACTGTTGTATTTTGGGGAGATAGTATAACAGAATACGGGAATCCATTGTCTGAAGAAGGGACATATTTTAATTTGTTTTGTAAGAAGTTACAAGAAAGTTTTCCAAATGTAACTTTTAATTTTGTTAATTTAGGGTATGGTGGAAGAACTATTTTGCAAGCACAAGATAGTTCTTATATCTATAAAGATACGGGGAAGGTATGGAGAGAATTAGTTAAAGAAAAAGAGCCTGATTTATTATTTATTGCTTTTGGAATGAACCCGACTACTGCAAGAAAACATAAAGAGAGCATAACAAATTTAGATACCTTTATTAAAACATTTTCTAAAGTTCCAAGCGTTATTTTTCAATCTAATTGGCTACCTTGTAAAGAGTATACAGACAGCACTTTAAGATTAAATAATTCAAGGATAACAAGATATATGACAAAAAGTTTAGGCTATGGATTAATGGATATAGGGCGTAAGCATAAGGTTTTAAGAGATGGAGAAGATGAGAGAAAGCTTTTATCAACAGGAACAAGGTATATGAATGAATGGACTATATCTGGTGGATATTTTATGAATGAAAACTCTATAGCAGTTATTAGTCAAGATAAAGGTTATTGTAGGAAAAATATAGATTGTATTTTTGCAAAAATAAAAGTTAAAATGGAGAATTCAACAGGTAATATATCACAAGTAGATATAGGAAAATTATCAGTTCAGATCAATGAGGGAAATGTAAAATGCTATATAAATAATGGATTGTTTAAAACTCATAATATAGGTTTTGCAAATCAATATCCAACAATTGAAGCTATTGTTTATGAAGGAAAGTATATTGTTAAAGTTGAAGAAGTAGAGATTTTTAATAAAAATGAATTTGAATTTTTCGATAATATAAAGTTAGTTAATCTAGGATTCCAAGTTGGTAAAGGAAGTTTCAAAGAAGCTGAACTAGTTGAATTTATGCCATATAAATCACAAGCTATTTTAAATGATGAAGATTTATTAGGAGAATATATCTTTAACGAAAGTGGTTATTATCCAACACGATATCCGTATGGCGGGAATGGAGTTAATCATCCTACTAGTACAGGAATGTTTGTTATGTATGAAGAGTTTATCGATGGCTTAATTTTAAAAAGTAGGGAAAGTAATATCGGTTTAGAAAATAGAATTACTGAATTTTCAAAAGATGGAGATATTAATATTACTTTTAATGCTAATGCTAATTCTTATAAAATAAATATAATGCAGTTTAAAAATGGAAATCCTAGTGCATTAGCAGAATATATCGTTAATGTTGGAGGTCATACAAGAGCTTTAACTATAACTAAAACTTTTGATACAAAAATGAGTGGAAGTTTCGTTATTCCAACACCAACAGATGAAGGTAATGGAGTCTTGAAGATTACATTAGGAGAAAATTTAGTAACTAATGTAGTAAGAGTTGAAAGTTTTAGAAAGCTTCCTATTTTATTTAATTAGTTATTAATTGATTAAAAGTGCGCACAAAAAATAATAGATACAGATCATGGAGTCTTAAGCGTAAGCAGTATCTGTATCTATTATTATGTATTAGGGTATAGATGTAGAATAAACTACATCTTAGAGTTATGTAGAAAATTTTAAGTTACAATTATAGAATTACCAAATAAATTTTTAATATGCATGATTATAAAACAAAAAGAGCTTAAAAAATAAGCTCTTTTATAGGTAATAGACCTGTCTGGAATTAAATTATAAGATAAAAAATTTAATTTTTATGGAGCAATAAACTGATGCTTGAGTAGTTTTGCTTCAATAAATATTATTTACATTTCAATATAAATTATTCAATAAAAAAATAAGCTGTAGAAATCAAGTAATACTTGGGGTTCTACATCTTATTTTAATAATGTGAGTAATTTTAGAGTAGGTTGTTTGGATAAATAGATTTAGTATAGCAGCTTATTCCTATAAAAGAAGGATTTAAACAACTTATAAGATAGTATATTAAGAAGTTTAAAAATATATTAGTAAGCTAGATTTTTATAGTCTAGCTTATTTTAATACAAAAAATAAAAGGAAGGTGCAGTATGAATGAAATAACCACATTATTTAATAGCTTTGTTTTCCCAGTAGCTATGTGTATTTTATTAATTTGGTTCATGTATAAAAAGATATGGACAAGAATAGAGACAACATTAGATAGAGTTACAAAAACAAATGAGGAACTAAGTACAAGTAATAGGATATTAACAGAAAACTTAGTAAAGAAAGTAGAACATGTCGATACAAAAGTAAATTCTATGGAGAGTAAATTAGATAAAGTTTTAATAGAAAGAGGAGAGTGTTAATTATGGATTTAACTTTTTTAAATGAATTTTTAGTAGTTATAGTTTTAGCTTTTTGTTTAGGAGTAGGGTTTATTATTAAATACTCACTAGATTTTATAGATAATAAATACATACCATTAATTATGGGGATTGTAGGGGTAGCATTTAATATATTTGTTAATTCAGGAGCAGTAACTCCAGTTGTGATTGTTGGAGGACTTATAAGTGGACTTGCTTCAACTGGATTGTATGAGATGTTTAGAAACTTTATAAGTAAAGAATAATTATGAGGGCCGATAGGCTCTCTTTTTTCATAAAATAATAAATTAAAAGAAAGAAGGAATGTAAAATGAGTTTAGTAAAAAATTTAATACCAGAAAGCCAGTATTCAACAAAGTGCCCTTATTCAATGCAACCAAAGGGAATTTGTATTCATAATACTGCGAATGATGCTACAGCTATAAATGAAAGAAACTATATGGCTAGAGCGGATAATTTAAATGAAGTATCTTTTCATATAGTAATAGATGATAAAGAAGCTATACAATGTATTCCATTCAATAGAAATGCATGGCATGCAGGAGATGGAGGAAATGGACAGGGGAATAGAAATTATATAGCAGTAGAAATATGTTACTCTAAATCTGGTGGAGATAGATTTATAAAAGCAGAACAGAGAGCAGCAAAAGAAGTAGCAACATTATTAAAACAATACGGATGGATAATTAATAATGTAAAGAAACATCAAGATTTTAGCAATAAGTATTGTCCTCATAGAACGTTAGATATGGGATGGAAAAGGTTCTTAAATATGATTCAATCAGAATTAAATGCTTTAAATGAGACATCTACACAAACGCCACCAGCTAATTCAGTTGGGGGAATAAAGGTAGGAAGTAAAGTAAGAGTAATAGGGGCAAATTATGCAACAGGCGAAGTAGTACCAGGATGGGTTAAGAATAATACTTATACAGTGCAACAAGTAAATGGCAACAAGTGCTTATTAGGGGATATAGTTAGCTGGGTATATGCAAAAGACTTACAAGTGGTGTCAGTCGGGAATACAGCTCCTTCAACTCCGAAACCATCTAAGAGATACTTAAACTTAAAGTCACATATGCAAAGATGGGCAATATATAATGAAAAAGGACCATACACAACACCTTATAAGATAGGTGATTTAAAGCCTGCTATGTTTGGAGGATTAAGCTATGAAATACTAGGTAATCCTGCGACTGATGTTTATATAATTCAAACAAAAGATTATGGTAAGGTTGCAATATGGGCTCCAAGAGATAATGATTCATCAATAACAAATAATCCAATATATTAGAAAAAAGGCTAGGGTTCCGTAATTGGGGCTCTAGCCTTCTTTATCAAAAAACAAAAAAGCTTAGATATTTGCGGTATCTAAGCTTTTCTTATTACACCTTGAAAGGAGGTGCGTTAATGCCTAAGAAGTTTAAGCAATTAAATATTGAAATAAAAATTTTAGGCTTTTATTTCAAACTGAATTTAATTAAATAACAATTGATATATATATATACATATTATAACAAATGAATTGTATCCATACAATAGTAAACTAATATAAACCCTAGATAATTATTAATTTAATTATCTAGGGTTATTTTTTGCAGAAATTAAAGCCTAACTACATACTCATCTCTCCCAAGAGCTTTAACTTCTACACAGTTAGATTTTTTATTTAATATCAATATATTTACAAAATATGATATAATTAACGTATAAATTTATATACTTAAATCAAGGAGAGGATTTTTATGGAAAGTGTAACAGGAACATTAGTGGCTATTAAAATATCACCGTTATTTGTTGTAATAGGAATAATCTTTGTTATAGTATTAGGGTTATTATTATATATGAAAAAAAGAAATAAGTAATAGTATTATATTTTTCGTGTAGGAGGGGTAATATGAGAAAATGTTTAAGATGTGATGAAGTTATGGTTGAAGATTATATGCTTAAAACTGAAAACCTTACTGCCGTAGCATCAGTAGTATTAGCTAAAGGTGGAGGTATTTTTTCATCAAATACTAAAGGAAAGGTGAAGGCTGCTGTGTGTCCAAAGTGTGGAGAAATTTCAATATTTTTTGATGAATTAAATAAAATCAAGTAGTGAGTAATTTTAAAGTATTGAGTAAGTGTATTAAATTATTCGTTCAAAACATAATTAAATAATTAGTATTTGAGGTGATATTATGAGAATATGTCCAGAGTGTAAGAAAAAGTTAGGATTTGAAGAAATTTTAAAATCTCTATTTGATAAGAATAATTGTATTAAATGTAGTAACTGTAGTACTGACTTAACAATTAGAATTAAAGGAATAGCAAATGGAATTTCAGCTTTTTTGGGTATAATGACAGGTATATATTTATATAGGGTGTTAAACTATACATTTGGAACATTATTTAGTTTTATATTGACACTAGCAATAGTATTGATAGTAGAAATGCTATTAATGGTTGTTATAACTAGTATTATAGGTTTCAAAAAAAGAGATGAATAATCTTTAATATATTATGTAGTTGTATTGTATAACGCATTAATGAAATGTAAAATAAGGAGAGATTACTATGAAAAAGGTTATAGGGTGTTTACTTATAGGGTTATCATTTTTGACTACTGCGATAATAATTGCAATAGGGGAAATTTCAGTTACATTAAAAGAGGTTGCAAGTGGGAATTATAGTTGGTCAAATTCTTTTAATGAAGTATCTATATTGTCTTATATTGCAATAGTACTTACAGTTATCATAGGTATATATTTAATAAAAGATAATAATAGTAAGGAACAATCTTATGGAAGTGCGAAATAATTAAATAAGTGAAATTGCAAAAGGCTAGGGTTCCGTAATTGGAACTCTAGCCTTTTTGGTATTGGGGGATTATGTATAATAGAAAGACACTTTAGATTATGTGCATAAATAAAGATATTTATACACAAATAAAAAAGAGAGCTAAATACGAAATTAAAGTATTTGGCTCTCTTTTTTATGTAAAGGTTAAAGGTATATTAAGTAGTCATCTCTCCGAAGTTCTTTAACGGCTACATTATTAAATTTTAATAAGTCAATAAATTTATCAATAGTTTTTAAAGAAGTGAAAGCAAGCTTTAAGATTAATTTATTTTTAGTATTTCCGATTTTAATCCTAATATACATTTAAAATCTATTTATATATCAGCAAAATAAGTTTAGTAAAAAGGTGCTAATATATGTAACCTATTTATTGAATTCTACATATTATATAATAAAAAAACTTAAGAGGAGGATCAAAAAATTGAGTACTAAGGATAATTTAATAAGAAATAATAAATATGCTAAGGCATATATAGTACCCCAAAGGTATAGAAATTTACTTCCAGCTTATACTGCTTTAAAAATAGGAACAATTTTTAGAGATCTTTATAGACCTTATGTAGAAAGTGAAAAATAAATTATTATAGAGGTGATATTATGAATGAAAATGAATTGTTATATAAAATTATGAAATATATTTTTTATGCAGTAGAACTAAATTTATATTTAGATAACTTTCCAACGAATCAAGAAGCTATAGATGATTATAATGAAATTTCTAAGAAGATAGGCTTTTTAGTTTGTAAATATGAAAAGTGCTATGGACCATTAACTAACTTTGGCACTGCTTCAATTGAAAATCCTGAAAAGTGGACATCTAATCCATGGCCTTGGGAAAATAAATAAGGAGGGGTAACTTAATGTGGTATTATATTAAAACACTAGAATATCCAATAAATTTAAAATCTAAAGATTTAAAAATGGCGAAGTTTTTGATGTCTCAATACGGGGGACCAGATGGTGAATTAAGTGCAGCTCTTAGATATCAAAATCAACGTTATACAATGCCAACTGGAAAATCAAAAGCATTATTAACAGATATTGCTACAGAAGAGATGGCTCATGTTGAGATGATTGCGACTATGATATATCAATTAATGTCTAATGCTACTAAAGAAGAATTGGTTGAAGCTGATTTAGGTGGTCATTATACAGATCACGGTAGAGCTTTATATTATACTGATGCACAAGGAAATCCATGGACTGCAACCTATATTCAAGCTAAAGGTGATGTAGTTGCTGATCTTCATGAAGATATGGCTGCTGAACAAAAAGCAAGGGCAACTTACGAATGGTTAATTAATCTTACTGATGATCAGGATATAAAAGAAGTTTTACGTTTCTTAAGACAAAGAGAAGTTGTGCACTTCCAAAGATTTGGAGAGGCATTAATGGATGTACAAGATACGTGTAATAAAACTTATGACAAGGCTTATTATGAAGACGGTTTATATATTCCTAATAAAGATACAGTATATTATAATGATTCTTCAATTATAAAACCTAATTAAATAATTTAAACAATAGAAAAATTAATAAGATTAAATAGTAAGAACCTTCTGTTTAGTAAGAAAAATATAATAAACAGAGGGTGTTTTTCATAAAGTTAATAAAGTAAGTTAGAAAAAATTATTTCTCCATTACTTAATAAGTAAATTTGTATAAAGTGTTTAGATATTGGGGTAAAATATCTTAAGAGAACTTATATAATTAATGGAGGAATTAGAATGGTAAAAAAATGTTTTATTATAACTTTTCTAATTATAATATGTATATTTCCTGTTAATGTTAAAGCATATCAACCAATTAAATCTGATATTTATAAACAAGGAATATATGATATAGAAAATTTAAAAGAATATAGTGCTTCAATCGAGTTATTAACAGATACAAAAACATCCGTATTACTATTAGATCAAAATAAAGAGCTTTTAGCATATTTAAAACTTCCATACAAACAAAAAATTATTCTTAATAATTTAGGGGACAAAGCAACAATTGGTATTATTGGTACAGGCGAAGTAGCTATAATATATGAAAATAATTAATAATTACAATTATCCATATTACAACACCGTATTATTCGAAATGAATATGCGGTATTTTTTATTTTAAAATTCAAAAGCCCTGTATTACTACAGAGCTTTTCGAGAATATTAACATTTGATAACTTTAAGCTAAAATAGCTTAGGGAGTATTAATGAAGAAAAATAACATCAATCATCTAAAATTATAGACATAGAATAAATGGTTTATACGTAAAAGATAAATTTAATGGGAATATTTTGATGTATTCTTAATATATTTATACTAAAGTGAACAAAAAGTAGTAAAAAGTATACAAAAAGGAGTAAATAGTATGGGAAGATTGAGAGTTACTATAGAGTTTAATCCAGACAGAAGAGAAGAACTAGAGTTATACAATGAATTAATTAAATATAGTAAGCCGAGTATGTATATAAAAGATGTATTGAGAGGGTTATCTCCAATACCTTTTAGATATATTAGTAGTAACTTAATAAGTATTTATTCAAGAGGTGAAGAAAAATGAAAATTATGGTGGTAATACCACACTATTATAATTCATCTTAACCTATCGATAGTGATGTAATATGGTGGTAATAGTGTGTTAAAAGAGTAAAAATAAGTCGGTAAGAGTATCGGCTATAGAGTGGGGGAGTGTATGGTGAAAAATTCGGATAAAAGACTGGTTAATTATCGAGTAATAGAGAGGAGAAAAAATATTAATGATTTGCAATGTGAAAGAGCAACAGTGCAGGTAAGCATAAGAGAGAAAGAAATATTAAAGTTATTAGCAAAGAAAGAAGGATTAAGGGTGAGCGATTATATAAGAGTTAAATGTATATGGGAGCCATACAATAAATTAACTGGAGGTTATGGTATTGAATGAGAGTGTAATATGTTATTTAGCTACTGGATTTGTTAATTTCTTTATAGTATATTGTATCCATAAAGAAATATTAGAATATATTAAAAAGAGAAAAAAACTAGAGAAATCTAAGCAAAACTTATTAAGTGAAAATATAAATATATACTTGGATGAAGATGAAGTTGAAATGTTGAGTGAACTTTCTAACTTAAGAAGCAAAGGAGATTATAAAAAATTTCTTAGAGCAATGATTTTAAATACTATAGAAGAGAATAAGATAGAAACATAAGACAATAGAGCTGGATCATTACTAAATTAATGGGTGGAAGTTCCACCAATTTTCCACCAATGACGTAAACATAAATAAATAAATATAATAAATAGCAGACAAGTTTTACCAAAGAGTATCTCGAATTTTATTATATTGCAATAAAAAATAAATACATATAGACAGATGTAGACAAGCTTTTACAGATGTTATCATCATACACCGCATGCTGAGACAGTTGTTAGACTTATAAAGAGACATTAAATTTTTAGTGAAATCAAGGGAAGCGTACTGTAAGCGAAAGTTTATTGAAAACAGCCTACTACTTAGATGGCTGTTAAACTAATAAATTCTCGAGATAGAAAGAAAGTTAAAATACATTATGATACAATAAAGGCATATTTAAAACTATAAAAAGTTTTAGATATGCTTTTACTGATTATATGGAGGGAATAATATGATTGAAGTTGGAATAGTTGGTCAGGCTAAAGACAAGGTAAATGAAAATAATATTGCCAAAACTCTTAGAAGTGGAGAGTTAAATGTATATGCAACACCTTCTATGGTTGCATTAATGGAAGAAGCAGCATATAAAAGCATTCAAGGGAAGTTAGAAGAGGGTAAGGGAAGTGTAGGAACACTTATGAATATAAAGCATCTTTCTAGTACTCCCATTGGCATGGAAGTAACTGCAAAAAGTGAGGTTATTGAAGTAGATAGAAGAAGAATTGTATTTAAAGTTGAAGCTTTTGATGAACGTGGCAAAATTGGAGAAGGTACACATGAACGTTTCATTATAGACAATGAGATGTTTCAAATGAAAACAGATAATAAATAATTAGAATTCCCTAAGGCTATACTGACTTAGGGAATTTTAATTATTTATATGCAAATTTTATTAATAATTAAAGGGGAAATCAATTAACATACAACATAAACAAAAGAAAAACAACATAAAATTGTGGAAATATATTGAAAAAATTCAATAAAAGAGTATATTATAAAGTATAGGTATAAAATACAAATAAATAAGAGGGTAATATACAGATAGGAGGGTAATATGAGTCAAAATATTTATGAAATAAATAAAAGTCCAAGAATACAAAATCTTGTAGATCAATTATTTGAGAAGCTACCTGAGATAGAATCAGATAGAGCTGTTCTTTTAACAGAATCATACAAGGAATCTGAGGGACAACCTATAATAGTTAGAAGAGCTAAGGCATTTTCTCATATATTAAGAAATATTCCAATAACTATTCGTAAGGATGAATTAATAGTAGGAAGTGCTACCAAATCTCCAAGAAGCTGTCAGGTCTTTCCAGAGTTTTCTTGTGATTGGTTAGAAAAAGAGTTTGATACAGTTGAGACTAGAAGTGCAGATCCTTTTTACATATCGGAAGATAATAAAAAGATACTAAGAGATGTTTATAAGTATTGGAAAGGTAAGACTACTAGTGAATTAGCGACATCATATATGGCAGATGAAACAATTAAGGCTATGGAGCATAACATATTTACTCCAGGAAATTATTATTATAATGGGGTTGGACATGTTACAGTAAAATATGAAAAGGTTTTAGAAGTTGGGTATGAAGGTATTATAGAAGAAGTAAAGGAAGAGCTTTCTAAATGTAATGTTGCAGATCATGATTATGCAAAGAGAAGTCATTTTTTGAAGTCTGTAATTCAAAGCTGCGAAGCTGTAATAGTTTATGCTAATCGTTATGCTGAATTAGCACTTAATATGGCAAAGCAGTGCAATGATAATGTTAGAAGAAATGAGTTGTTAGAGATAGCTTCTAACTGTGCCAGGGTTCCAGCAAAAGGAGCAAGGAGCTTTTATGAAGCATGCCAATCCTTCTGGTTTGTACAAATGTTACTTCAAGTAGAATCTAGTGGGCATTCTATATCTCCAGGTAGATTTGATCAATATATGTATCCTTACTATAAAGCTGATATAGAAAGTGGAAAGATAACTAAGGAGTTTGCCCAAGAGCTAATGGATTGTATCTGGGTAAAACTAAATGATCTTAATAAAGTAAGAGATGCTGGATCAGCAGAAGGTTTTGCAGGTTATGGTCTATTCCAAAACTTAATAGTTGGTGGACAAGATGCAGGAGGAATAGATGTAACAAATGATTTATCATTTATGGCTATTGAATCATCAATGCATGTAATGCTACCTCAACCATCGTTATCAATAAGAGTATGGAATGGAAGCCCTCATGAATTATTAATAAAAGCAGCTAAATTAACTCGTACAGGAATTGGGTTGCCTGCATATTACAATGATGAAGTTATAATTCCATCACTACTTAATCGTGGACTTACTTTAGCAGATGCTAGGGAATACAACATAATCGGATGCGTTGAACCTCAAAAGGCTGGAAAGACAGATGGATGGCATGATGCTGCATTCTTTAATATGTGTAGACCTTTAGAATTAGTATTTAGTAATGGATATGATAAAGGTGAACTAGTAGGGGTAGAAACTGGTGATGTAACTAATATGGAAACTTTTGAAGAGTTTTATGATGCTTATAAAAAGCAAATGAAATATTGTATAGAATTACTAGTTAATGCAGATAATTCTATAGATGTAGCTCACATGGAAAGATGCCCATTGCCATATTTATCATCTATGGTGGATGATTGTATTAAGAGAGGTAAGAGTGTTCAAGAAGGTGGGGCTATATATAACTTTACAGGACCACAAGGTTTTGGAGTTGCTAATATGGCGGATTCATTATACGCAATTAAGAAGTTAGTTTTTGATGAAAAGAAGGTAACTTTAGCTGAGTATAAAGATGCTCTTGAAAATAATTACGGAAGAGGATTGTCTTTAGAAAGAGTTGAGGAATTAACAAGAGAAGTTATTAAAAAGTTAGAAAATGATGGACATACTATAGATGCAGAGGTAGTTGCTCAAGTATCAGCTACTATAGCATTAGATAGCTTAGATAATTCTAAAAAATCTAAATATGATAAGTTACTTGAAATGATTGATGAAGTTCCTAAGTTCGGAAATGATATTAAGGAAGTAGACCAATTTGCTAGAGATGTAGCTTATGTATATACTAGACCATTAGAAAATTATAAAAATCCAAGAGGTGGTCAATATCAAGCTGGTCTTTATCCAGTTTCAGCAAATGTACCTCTAGGAGCCCAAACAGGAGCCACTCCTGATGGAAGATTAGCTCATACTCCAGTAGCAGATGGGGTATCTCCATCTGCTGGTAAGGACTTATTTGGTCCAACAGCAGCAGCTAATTCAGTAGCAAAGCTTGATCATGGAATAGCATCTAATGGAACATTATTTAATCAAAAGTTCCATCCATCAGTTTTAGCAGGAAGAACTGGACTTGAAGCCTTTGTTAACTTTATAAGAGGATACTTTGATCAAAAGGGAAGTCATATCCAATTTAACGTAGTAAGTAGAGATACATTAATAGAGGCTCAAAAGAACCCAGAAAAATATAAGACTTTAGTTGTTCGTGTTGCTGGATATAGTGCATTATTCACATCATTATCTAGATCATTGCAAGATGATATCATTAATCGTACAGAGCAAAGAGGCTTCTAGAAGGGTGAGATAATATGAATAATTTAGATGTAAAAGGTAGAATTTTTGATATACAAAAGTTCTCAATACATGATGGCCCAGGAATTAGAACTATAGTATTTTTAAAGGGGTGCATCTTTAGATGCCAATGGTGTTGTAATCCAGAGTCTCAAAACTTTGATATAGAAAATATGGTCGTAGCAGGAAAGAATAAAGTTATAGGACAAGATATAACAGTGAGAGAAGTATTAGAGAAGATAAAGCAAGATAGACCATATTATAAACGTTCTGGTGGAGGAATAACCTTATCAGGGGGAGAGTGTATGTGTCAACCAGAATTTGCAAAAGCATTACTTCATGAGTGTAAGGAGATTGGTATATCTACGGCTATAGAAACTACAGCAGGAGTTGATTCTGATATAGTAAGGTATATAATACCAGAGGTTGATACAGTGCTTATGGATATAAAGCATATTAGTTCAGAAAAGCATGAAAAGTTTACAGGTAGAGATAATAAGACCATTTTAGAAAATGCAAAAATTATTGCAGAATCAGATTCGGATTTAATTATAAGAGTACCTGTAATTCCAACATTTAATCATACAGCAGAAGAAATTAGAGATATTGCAAGATTTGCAAAAACGCTAAAAGGAGTGACTAAGTTACACTTACTTCCTTATCATAGAATGGGACAAGATAAATATACTGGCTTAAATAGACCATATATACTTGAAGGAATAAGCACTTTAAGTAGTGAACATATGGATATGTTATTAGAAGTAGTATTAAAGGAAGGTCTTAAAGGACAAATTGGAGGGTAAATTCAATTTAAGATTATAAATTATAATATTAAAGTCAGCGTAGTTAATATTTGTAGTTAACTATGCTGGCTTATTAAATTTTTTAGGATTTTTATTTAAAAAGAAATAATGTCTCTGTAATTTTAAATTAGAGAAATTATCATAGCATCTTTAATATACTCATCTATTATTTTTTTACTTAAGTTAAAATAACTACTGCACTTATCAAGAATTGTTGCATCACTAGTAACTACATTATTTAACTTTTCTAAAATAACATCAGCGTTATTTACTAGATCTACATTAGTATCTAAGTCATATTTTTCAGCATATTCTAAGATTTTAATCTTAAGGTTACCTGAGTTAGAAACAGGGGAATCTAAATAAAAGTTAATATTTTCAACATATATAAACTTTGAAAACTTAAATATATAATCTAGAGCTATATCAGTTTTATCTATTAGTTTATATGTGCCTCTAAGACCTGCTAAGTCACGTATTAATCCATCATCTCCAATAATTAAGGGTCCTCCAGAGAAGGCAACCTCTAAATTAATTATTAGATTAAATCCATCTATATTTAGTGTATTATGGGCTATTTCACTAGTAGACAGTTCCTTCGATTTTCTGAGAATTTCATTTTCAGAGCTGCATGTAGCACGTTTCAAAGAATCTCTTTGTCTAGTTGAAAACTGATATCTACTGCCAACAAAGTTTATTATAGATTCAAGCTTATAGTCTCTATCTAAAAGCCACTTTATTTCATCATGTGCTTTTCTTAATCTTATAATTTCTTTTTCAGAAAACCATCTTATATCATTTAAATCAGAACCTCTTCTTGATATTTTAGTCAAATCAAACTCACCAACTTAAAATAATAAATTATATAGATGTAGTGTTTACATAAGTTTGATTAATAATGTAAAGTTTAATTTGCTAATAGTTACATATTTAATTGGATTTCAATTTATCTAAAACAGAAAGTTCAAATTGAAGAAGGAGCATATCATCGATATAACCAATTCCAAATAAATAATCTGGAATGACATCTAGTGGAATAATAAAATAAAGCAGTACAGCACCGATGATTAACGCCTTTGTTGAAGACGGGTTTTCTAAAATATACCTACTATAAAGGTTTTCAAGTGAATCAATTAAAGGACCAACTCCATTAATTTCTTTTATCTTTCTATCAAAATCAGATTTTATCATATTTATCCCATCTTGTGTTTTAGCATACTCTTTACATTTATTAAATTGATTATTAATTTCTTGGTTTAACTTTTTTGAGTCAGCAAATTGAGAAAACTTTAGAATATTATATAGTTCATTGTTTTGGATAGCCTGAGTATTAGTAATATCTATATTAATATCTTTACTACTTAAATCATCATTCAAAAAGCTATTAAGGAATAATGGAATGAATTTTGATAGCTTTTTTATGTGTGTAATACTAGGTTTTTGCTTTGAATTAATTATTCTTGATAATGTAGAGGTAGGTATATCAACTATTTTGCTAAATTTTCTAAGTGAAAGATTATTTTCATTTAGATAGTTATTTATTTCAACTTTAAGCAAAGTATTATCATCATTACTCATAATAAAAAAACACCTCCTAATCTCAATATATTATTTAAAGATTATAATGTTCCAGTTATTGAACAGTGTTGCATATAAAAATGTGACTGTTCCAATTTTGTAGCACTATTTTTAAATGTCGAATATATTACAATATAAAGTTAGGCAGGGGGAAAGATTATGAAGAGTTTTGTTTTTTTATCAGTGATAGAGTCATTTTTATTAGTAACAGCACTTTCAATGGATGCATTTGTTGCAAGTTTTGCTTATGGAACTAATAAAATTAAGATACCATTTAAGTCAGTAGCTATTATTAATATTATTTGCACAAGCTTTTTAGCTATTGCATTATTAGTAGGAAATATAGTTAAGGATTATATTCCAGCAGAGGTTACATCATGGGTTTGTTTTAGTGTACTTTTTATCTTAGGTATTATAAAGATATTTGATAGTTCATTAAAGTCATGGTTAAAAAAAGGAGTGTCTAATAGTCAAGATGTGTCTTTCAAGTTATTAGATTTTAGATTCTTTTTAAAGGTATGTTCAGATAGTACAGAAGCTGATAGGGATAAGTCTAAAATTTTATCATCTATGGAAGCTACAAGTTTAGCTATTGCTTTATCATTAGACGGATTAGCAGCAGGATTTAGTGTGGCCTTATTAGAGGCCAATTTTTTTGAAATAGTAATATTTTCATTGATAACTGGTATGATAGCAGTTATACTTGGATGTTTTATAGGAAATAAGGTAGCAGAAAAAATAAATATTAATATATCTTGGATAAGTGGATTGATATTAATGATATTGGCTTTTATTAAAATATTGTAGAAAGGTATAAATCTTTATTTTAATATTGATGAAAATTAATATTAGAAGTATATAATTTGTATAAATATGTCTTAGAAAACGTTTATTAGGATAAAGTTAAGTAAATTATTAAAAAAATAATGTAATACGAAAATTATTGATAATTTAAAAAAACTATATGGAAATTATTGACAAATATTAAATAAACTCATTATAATAATATATAATAAACAACGGGGTTATGACTTAAACAAAGCCATAACCTCGTTTTGTTTTTTTATAAAAATTAATAAGGGGGCAAAAAGATGAAAAAGATTAAACAATTATTATCCTTGGTACTTGTTTCTGCATTATCATTGGGGCTGATATCATGTGGAAATGTTAGTACATCATCAGGCAATACTTCATCTGGAGATCCTACTCAATCAGAATCTACAGATGGAGCTACTGGCCAAGGTGCTGATAGTTTAAAGGTTCATATTGATGTTGAAGTAGCATCAATGGATCCACAAATTGCAACAGATGGAACTTCTTTTGAAGTTTTAGCTGCAGTAACTGAAGGGTTATTCTCTGTAGATGATGCAGGATCACCTATTAAGGCTTTAGCAGAAAATGTTGAAAAGAGCGAGGATGGATTAAAGTATACTATTACTTTAAAAGATGCAAAGTGGACAAATGGGACACCTGTAACTGCAAATGATTTTGTATTTGCATGGAGACGTCTTGTAGATCCTAAGGTTGCAAGTGAATATGCATTTATAGTAGGAATCGCAGGTATAAAAAATGCAGATGATATTGCAGCTGGCAAAATGGATTTAGACCAATTAGGAGTTACAGCTAAAGATGATAAGACTTTAGAGATTGAATTAGACACTCCTGTTCCATTCTTTGAAAGTTTAATGTCATTCCCTTCATTCTTACCAGTAAATGAAGAGTTCTTTAATCAATGCGGTGATAGTTTTGCAACAAGTCCAGATACTATTCTTTGCAATGGACCATTTAAGATTACTTCTTATGAACCAGCAGCAACAACTATAGAATTAGTTAAAAATGAAGATTATTGGGATGCTGGAGCAGTTAGTCTTTCAGGAATAAAATATCAAGTAATTAAAGATGCACAACAAACTATGCTTGCTTACCAAAATGGTGATTTAGATGTAGCTACACTTTCAGGTGAACAAGTAGAACAATTCCAAGCAGATTCTGAATTTAACAACATAATGGCTGGATACCTTTGGTATATATCTCCTAATCAAAATGTTGCAGGGTTAGAAAATGAAAATTTACGTAAGGCGATAGCAATGTCATTTGATAAAACAGCTATAGTCAACAATATATTAAAAGACGGTTCTATAGTAGCAGATTTTGCAGTACCAACATTATTAGCAACAGGACCAGATGGCAAAGATTTTAGAGAAGGAAGTAAGACTTATCTTTCTTATGATAAAGCAAAGGCCTTAGAATATTTTGAAAAGGCAAAATCAGAGTTAGGCAAAGATTCATTTGCTTATACAATGATAGTTGAAGATACAGAAGCAGCTCAAAATGTCGCACAATTTATTCAGGCAGAAATTCAAACTACACTTCCAGGCGTTACTATAAATCTTGAGGTTATGCCTAAGAAGAATAGAGTTGAAAGATTACAAGATGGTACATTTGAATTAGGTTTAACTAGATGGGGACCTGACTATGCAGACCCAATGACTTATTTAGATATGTGGACTACAGATAGTTCTAATAACTATGGTTTTTGGTCAAATCCAGATTATGATGCAGTAATTCAATCAGCTAAAAAAGGTGAATTAGCATTAGATGTTGAAAAGAGATGGGAAGCATTAAAAGAAGCTGAAGGCGTAGTAATGGATGAAGCAGTTATATTCCCAGTTTATCAAAAAGGTAATGCTGTAATGATTAAGAGTAATGTTTCAGGAATTGAATTCCACTCAGTAGGTATTAATAGAGTATTTAAGAATACTACTAAAAATTAAGAGGTTTTAACAAATGTTACAGTGGTCTAAGTTTAGCCACTGTAATATTGTTTAAAGGAGGTAAACACGATGAAAAAATACTTGTTTAAGCGAATATGCATTGCGGTGTTAACTCTATTAGCCATTCTTTTAGTATTATTTTTAATGCTAGAATTTATGCCAGGATCTCCATTTAATGATGAAAAATTAACGGTAGATCAAATAGCTATATTAAATGCAAAATATGGATTAGATCAGCCTATATATATAAGATTTTTCAATTATGTGAAGAATATGCTTACTGGTGATTTTGGAGTTTCGTACACAATAGCTAAAAATACACCTATATCAACTTTACTTCAAACAAGATTACCTATTTCATTAAAGATAGGCGGTCAAGCAGTTCTTTTAGGAACTATAGTAGGATTGATTTTAGGGATAATAGCAGCACTAAATCATAATAAAATTTGGGATACAATAACAACAATAATTTCAGTTTTAGGTGTTAGCTTACCGTCATATGTATTTGCTTTAGCACTTTCATATTCCTTAGGATTTAAGTTAAAGTGGTTTCCACTTCTTTATTCAGTGGAGGCACCATTTAAGTCCTCAGTATTACCGACAATTGCACTATGTATGTTTACAATAGCTACAATAGCTAGATTTACAAGAACAGAGATGATAGAGGTAATAGATTCTGATTATATACTTTTGGCAGAAAGTAAAGGTATAAAAGGAACAAAATTAATAGTTAGACATGAGTTAAGGAATGCATTAATTCCTATAATTACTGTTTTAGCACCACTTGTTGTAGGGCTTATGACAGGTAGCTTGGTTATAGAAAAGATATTCTCTATTCCAGGTATAGGAAGCCTTTTAGTTACAGCTATACAATCAAATGATTATAACGTAATTATGGCTTTAGCATTTATTTATAGTGCTATGTATATAGGAATAATGCTTGTAGTTGATATATTATATGGAGTAATTGATCCAAGAATAAGATTAGCAAAGGAGGACAGTCATGAGTAATGTAGTTGCAAGAGATATAGAATTAGATTTTTTAGACCATGATTTTGAATTTGTTGGTTCAGAAAATGTATCTACTATTGACAGTACCTATGCTAGTCAGCCCTATTGGAAAGATGTGCTTAGTAGATTTGTTAAAAATAAAGGAGCAATAATTGGATCAATATGTGTAGTTTTAATAATATTTATGGCTATAGTTGGAGTTGGATTAAACGAACATACTTATGATTCTCAAATAATAGCTCATCAAAACTTAGCACCGAGAGTTCAAGGCTTAGAGAGTTTAGGGATATTTGATGGTAGTGAAAAGATGACAACATCATCAGGAACAGTAGAGGTTAATAAATATGTATCAGCTAATGGTAGTGTTACAGGATTAGAAGATACTTATTACTGGTTTGGGACAGATGTTTTAGGCAGAGATATATTCACTAGAACATGGATGGGGACAAGGATATCTCTATATATAGCATTAGTTGCAGTTTTAATAGATATGCTTTTTGGTTTAAGTTATGGACTTATTTCAGGTTATTTTGGTGGAGCTATTGATAATGCAATGCAGAGGTTCGCTGAAATATTAAATGGAATACCTAATCTTGTAATAGTTACCTTACTTATAATTGTGCTGAAGCCAGGACTTTTAACAATTACCTTTTCTCTTATGATTACGGGATGGATTGGTATGAGTCGTATAGCTAGGGCACAAGTTTTAAAATTAAAAGAGCAAGAATTTATATTAGCATCAAGGACTTTAGGAGCAAGAAATTTCTTTATAATTTTTAAAGAGATATTACCTAATATTTTTGGTCAAATAATTACAAATACAATGTTCTCAATTCCAAATGCAATATTTACAGAAGCATTTTTAGCATTTATAGGACTTGGAGTTCCAGCCCCTATGGCATCATTAGGATCACTTATAAGTGAAGCATTTAAGTCTTTTACAACACATCCTTATATGATAATACCACCAGTAATAGTTTTAGCTATATTAATGCTTAGCTTTAACATGTTAGCAGATGGACTTAGAGATGCTTTTGATCCAAAGATGCAGGAAATGTAGGAGGTAGATTATATGAGAGAAAAAGTATTAGAGATTAGAAATTTATCCATATCTTTTACAACCTCACAAGGAAAAGTAAATGCAATTAGAGGAGTTGAACTTGATTTATATAGAGGTGAAACATTAGCTATAGTAGGAGAAAGTGGTAGTGGTAAGTCAGTAACTATGAAATCAGTTATGGGGATATTAAGTAATAATGGAGAAATAAATTCAGGTACTGTTAATTTTTCTTATTATAGAGATGATGAAAAGATAGATGTTGATTTGCTAAAACTATCTAAAAAGGAAATGAGAGATAGGATCAATGGGAAGAGGATAGCAATGATATTCCAGGATCCAATGACTTCCTTAAATCCTACAATGACAATAGGAAAGCAAATCATGGAAGGAATGATCTATCATTATAAAAAATCAAAAAAAGAGGCTTATGATAAAGCAGTCGAATTATTAAAGCTTGTTGGAATAAATGATGCTGAAAAGCGTATGAAGAATTATCCTCATCAGCTTTCTGGTGGAATGAGACAAAGAGTAGTTATAGCTATAGCACTTGCTTGTAATCCAGACCTCTTAATATGTGATGAACCAACCACAGCTTTAGACGTTACAATTCAAGCAAAGATATTAGAGCTTATTAAAGATATTCAAAGAAAGATGAATCTATCAGTAATATATATAACTCATGATTTAGGAGTTGTAGCCAAGGTTGCAGATTATGTGGCAGTAATGTATGCAGGTAAAATAGTTGAAAAAGGTAAGGTAGATGAAATATTCTACGAGCCAAAGCATCCATATACTTGGGGGTTGTTATCAGCAATGCCAGACCTTAATACAAATGAGGATAAACTGTATACAATACCTGGGAGTCCACCTAATCTTTTAGTACCTGTTAAAGGTGATGCTTTTGCACCGAGAAATATGTATGCACTAAATATAGATTATAGATTAGAACCTCCTATGTTTAAAGTTTCAGATACTCATTATGCAGCAACTTGGTTACTTCATAATAAGGCACCTAAAATAGATATGCCAGAGGAACTTAAATTTAAGATAAATAGAATGTTAAAGGAGGCGGATATGTATGGAAGAGAAGAAGCCTTTGCTAGAAGTTGAAAACTTAAAGCAGTATTTTAAAGTAAGTAAGAAATTTATAGTAAGAGCTGTTAATGGAGTTTCCTTTAATATTAATCAAGGAGAGACTTATGGACTTGTTGGAGAATCAGGAAGTGGTAAGTCAACTATAGGAAGGTCAATTATTCGTTTATATGATCCTACTGGAGGTAAGATAACTTTTGATGGAGTTGATATAAGTGGTAGACTTTCAAAAAAAGAAGAGAAGCATCTTAGAATAAATATGCAGATGATTTTCCAAGATCCTATGGCATGTTTAAATCCTCGTAAAAAGGTTTTAGAAATAATAGCTCAAGGTTTAGACATTCATGGATTATGCAAAGATAAGAAAGAAAGAGAAGAAAAAGTATATAAGATATTAGAAAAGGTAGGATTATCAAGGGAGCATGCTGATAGATATCCTCATCAATTTTCAGGAGGACAACGACAACGTATAGGAATAGCAAGAGCTCTTATTATGAACCCAAAGCTTATAATTGCAGATGAAGCTATAAGTGCATTAGATGTATCAATTCAAGCACAGGTTATAAACTTAATGAAAGATATTCAAGAAGAAACTAACATAGCATTTTTATTTATAGCTCATGATTTATCAATGGTTAAATATATTTCTGATAGAATTGGAGTTCTGCACTTAGGAAACTTGCTTGAAACAGGAACTACTGAAGAGATATTTTCAAGGCCTATTCATCCATATACAAAATCCTTAATATCAGCAATTCCACATCCAAATCCAATAGTAGAAAAGATGAGGATAGCTGAAGAATACTGCTATGAGACTAGTGGTATAGATTATAGTAAGGGCAAGGAACAACATGTAGAAGGAACACATTATGTACTTGCTACAGATGATGAATTTAAAGGTTGGATAAAATAATATAAATAGTACCTCCTTAAAAATATATAGCTACCTCAAAATAGTTAAAACAATAGTTATTTTATGATAAAAACTGTATTGTTGAGATTATTTTTAGGTAGCATTTGAAGATGAATATTCATTATATTTTAGGGGGAATGAGCTTTAGTATGGGGCTTTTGTTGAAGTAAAAATATTTGGTAAGGCGGAAAAATTATATTTAGATATGATTACTAGAGATATTTGCAAGTTGTATGAAGAAGAATTAAATATACCTTAAGAATCTATATATATTAAATATGAAGAAGTAGATAATTGGATACTTAATGGATTTAACTTTTAAGTAATAAAATATTGCAATATGGGTTATTAGTGTATAATTGTATTATAAATACTTTTTTATAGATAGAGGTTAAAATGAGTATACGAAGATATGAATCAAGAGATTGCAATGATATTATAAATTTATTTTATAATACAGTTCATACTATAAATTCTAAAGATTATACTAAAGATGAACTAGAGGCTTGGGCACCTAAGGATTTAGATTTAAGTTTATGGGATAAATCATTTTTGAAGAATTATACAATAGTATTTATTTTAGATAATACTATTGTTGGTTTTGGTGATATTAATGAAGATGGATATCTTGATAGGCTTTATGTACATAAAGATTATCAAAGAAGAGGTATTGCTAAAGAAATTGTTGATAATTTAGAATGTTATGTTGAAAAGCTTGGAGCAAATATTATAACAACTGAAGCATCTATCACAGCAAAGCCTTTTTTTGAAAAGATGGGTTATAAGATTATTAAGGAACAAGTTGAGAGAAGAGGACAATATCTAACTAATTATATAATGCAAAAACGTATATAAAATTAAATTAGAGAAGAGTATATAAGAATAGTGTTTATAAAAGCGTTTAATTATGACTTTTTTAATCTATTTAAACCAGTGTAGTATTATAAAAGTTAATATTACACTGGTTTTATGCTTTAAGTTAATTTATATAGAACATATTAAAGAGTGTTAAATCCAATTAATACTAGCCTCTTTTCTAGGGGTAGTTCTTTGATACGTAACATCTGGATATCCAATCACTAAAATAGAAATTATTGATTTACCATCTTTTATTTCAA
Source organism: Clostridium hominis (assembly GCF_014287825.1). NCBI lineage: Bacteria > Bacillati > Bacillota > Clostridia > Eubacteriales > Clostridiaceae > Clostridium > Clostridium hominis. Next base: position 58,496 of record NZ_JACOOO010000015.1, on the reverse strand, counting down.
GCAAATCTAATATTTCTTTATTATCTTGAGCAGCAATTTGAAGAAATCCACTAAAGAATGTTCCAAGACCTAAGGCATCAGTCATAAGCTCCATATTTGAAGATGCTAAACCGCCATTTATAGGATTGGGTGAAGTAACAAATATTGCAAGAGGAGCATTGAAGAATAATCTATCATTTTTTATTGGATCTTTTTTAAATTCATTATAACTATATAACCACATATTAGCATATCTTTTAAGATGTTCTGTTTCAGGTGTTAAGTTTGCTAATATATATTCACCTTTTTTCTTTAAGCTTTCATAAGCTAATTCTCTTAGTTCGCTTAATTTTTTTGTAACTACTATATAACTAACATCTTGGCTATTTCTTGAAGTTTGAGTATATCTTCCAGCCTCTATGATTTTAATTATTTTTTCTTTTTCTACTTCTTTATTTTTAAATCTTCTAACGCTTCTTCTAAACTTTATAAAATTTAAAAGATTTTCAGGATTAACAGAAAAAGTTTCTTTGTTATAAGGTACTACTTCATTCATATTGTAATCATCTGTTGAAACAGCTTCTACTGGACAGACTGCAACACAGTGACCACATTTTATACAACCTTCGTTATTAATATCTGCTTTTCCATCCTTTAATGAAATTACACTGGCAGGACAATCTTTAATACATTGCATACAAGCTATACATTTGTTTCTATCTACTTTAAACATTTGAACACACTCCTTAGCTTTTATTATTATCATATTAGCATAAAAATATAGAGTACTAAATTTGACACTAATATGCATGAAATTTATAATTTAATTATTGGTAAAGTAAGTACTATTCTTTTGATAATGAGATTATATCACTATATAGTGATGAGGGTCTAATTGAAAAAAATCATAAATATATAACTAAAAGTTATATATTAACTAAAAAGAATAGCAACAAAAATGATATAAATACTAGTAATATATAAATAAAAGTATTATGAGGAGAGAAAATGAATTTACAACAACTAGAGTATTTTAAAGTAATTGCAGAAACTAAGAATTTTACTATAGCATCAAATATATTAGCGGTTACTCAACCAGCTTTAAGTAAAGCTATATCAAAATTAGAGGAAGAGCTAGATGTAAATCTTTTTGAGAGAGAAGGACGCAATATAAAAATTACTAAGTATGGGGAAGTATTTTTAAAGTATGCAGAGTCAGCATTAAATGATATTGAAAAAGGTAAAGAGAAGCTTAATGATATGAAAGGTTGTAATGATAATATTATTTCAATAGCTTCTACATCATGTATTGGAGCAACTTTTATACCTTTCTTAATAAGTAACTTTTTTAAAAATAACTTGCAGATAAAATTCAATATAAATAATGAAACTACAGAAGATATTTTGAAAGACTTAAAAAATAAAAAGGTAGACTTTGGTTTTTTTACAAATATAGAAGATATTGATGATTATCCAGAAATAGAATCAATATTGGTTAAAAGGGAGGAGTATGTTTTAATAGTACCTAAAAATCATAGATTGGCGAATAGAGAAGAGGTATCTTTAAAAGAATTAAAAGATGAATACTTTATAGCTTACAATGATAAAAGTTCTGATAAGAGAATATCCTACTCAGATTTTATGGGATATACGCCTAAGATATCAGCAGAACCAACAGAAGCAAGTGTACTTTCTGGGTTAGTTGCAGCAGGAGCAGGTATAGCTATAATTATAAATACGCCTATGATAAATACAAATAAAATTTCTACTATAAAGATAAAAGAGGATATAGGATATAAAAGTATTTATATAGGATGGAATAGAGATAGTTATATGACATAGATAAGAAAAGCGTTTAATGAATATGTATTAAGCTTAAGTGAAGATGTTTAAGTTAACTTTATTAAATTGATATTTTGCTTTATAAGCTAAACACCGCATAAAACAATTATAATATGCGGTGTTTAACTTATTTTTTCTTTATATTATTTACTTCTATTAAAAGATTTTCAAGCTTTTCAGTTGATGTAATTCTATCATTACACGTCTTGCTATCGAGACATACATGAAAGCCTATTGATTTATAAGAATCTAATCCAGGATTTGAAGTTTTACATATAGGAGAGACAAAAGCTATTTCACTTTCAGGACCTACATGATTACAAAGAGTACAAATATTAGTATTATTAGAGTTTGTACTTGGAAGTCTACAAGCCATACCTACAAATTTTCCGTCAAGATTATATATTATAAGTAGCTTTCGGATAGCCTCATCAATCCAACCTAAATATACTATTTTTGAATCTTCATCGTTTAAATTAGGAATTTTAAGTTTTTTTTCTTTTTTAAAAACCTTGTTGATTTGTGAAGCTGTGATAGTTGGCATTCCATATACATATTGATCTAAATCCTTTATGTAACCATCAATATGAAGTGGATCAGTTATTTTGCTAATATCAAGAATGGTTCTTTGCTCTTCAGTTAAGTCAGTAAAGTAATCATATATTTTATTTTGAATACAAGCCTTAGTAGTGTCCACTATATTAGCATCTATACAGTTTCTAAAAGCACCATTCAAATCAAATAAACATTTTTTGATAAAATTAAATTGTTGTTTTTTTATAAAAGAATCCATAAAACACCTCCATTATTTTAGATTTCAAGCCTAGTTAGATAAGATTACTCATATATATTGTTTATGATAACTAAAAAAGATGATGATTATTACTTATATTGAAAGCAATAATGATCATCTTAATTTAAATATATTATATACTCAAAATCCTTTTAAATTAGATATTATAACCTTCAAAAGAAAGGATAGCATAAGTTAAAATACAAGTTCAATCTAATAAATAATTATGTAATGATTATGAGCATAATTGTTTTTCTTCATTTATAATTCTTCTAATACTTTTATCAGATAAAAAATATTCTCTAGCAAGTTCATTAATAGTAAAACCTTTAAGATATTTTTGAAAGATTTCATTATTCCTAATCTTCAAGCTTTTTTTTATGCCACTATTTTCTCCCCATGATTTATGATTTTCATCTTTTCGTGGGACATAAAGATATTCTCCATCTATATATTCTTGTATTATTTTAATAATTTCCTCTGGCAACACATCTAATGCTTTTATATATTTCATTTCTTTACTCCTTAATTTCCTAATAAAGTTTGAAGCAAAGAATACAAAAAAGCTATGTGCATAGAACCTAAAGTATAATTTTCAGCTAACTTAAAGACTTAGGCTCCAGACAAAGCATAGCTGCTTTTAGTAGTCTTTGCAAGGAGCAAACTGATTTAAAGCTGAATGTATTATCTACCTTCATAAAAAAACACCTCCAATATTTCAAAAATATTATAACATAACTAGATAAAAATCTATGTTATTAAAAATTAAGATTTGTATAATTGAGTTGAAGTTTATAAAAATAAAATAAGAATGCCAATTATGTTTTATAATTGACATTCTTATTTATTTAGCGAACTTAGCTTGTTAATGATAAGATTATTAATATCATCATTATTTCTTAAAATAATAACTTTTTCTTCATAGTTAGAAATTTTACTTTTCAATTTATCTTTACCAGAATCATAATCTTTTGACCATTGAAGCATAAGCTTAAGCATCTTAAAATTAGGATCATAACTGCATTTTTCAATACCAAGTTTTTGCCTCATAAAGCGTTTAACTATTCTATAATTTCTTATATATTTATTTGTTTCTAGTAGAATAATTTTATCAGCTTTCTTCAATCCATCTTTGAAGCAAGACCTACCTACATCTTCAATAATCCAATTATCACCACTTATTATTGAATTAAATAATTTATCTCTTTCTGAATCTGTTCTTTTAGTATTACTACAACGATTAGATGAGTCAACTTCATATACAACATCGTCTAGAGATGTATAAGGAATATTTAACTCTTTTGATAATTTTTTTGCAAGAGTTGATTTACCGCTAGACACTGAACCAACAATATATATTTTCATTTTTAGCCCCCATACTTGAAATTAAAAATATAATTTTAAAAAAGAGCAGATACAAGAGATATAATAAGCAATATATTTTCAATTGTAACTAATAGAATAAAAAGATAAAAGGTTAATTTAAGTCCGATTCTACAAAAATTCCATGCCAAATTAGCCATAGGAGTACCTTCTTCTTTTAGACGTTTAGTAGTTGTATCGAAACAGTCGGCTATCCAATCATATGTATCATTAAAAAATTCTATTAAAATATTCATTAAATTACCTCGTTTTTTCTTACTTGTATTATAAGTCAAATTATAAAGTTAGAATAGATAATCAATATTATTATATATCAATTTGAAGTTAAATTTCATCTAATAATATTGCCTAAATTATAAGGAAATATAGTTTAATAATTTTATAGTGTTATTTATTATGAAAATTTTATAATATCATCAAAGGCAACAACAAAGTTTAATAATACTGGTAGGGGGTTAATTGCTTTAATATGATAAATATTTTTCAAAATATGCATAAATGTATATGGTTGAAGTGAAAAAATAATTCTTTAGGTTATTAGAATGTTTATTTTATTTTTATATTAATTATAATTTTAGTATAACGATAGATAAAGAAAAAATATTTTATTAAAAGTAGACAAGTACATATTAATAAAATATTGTTGATATAATTCCTAAAAATAGTCATCAATAATATACATTCTTTATCTATCGATTGTAATAAATAGTAGCAGAAGGGATAGATAAATATTATGAGTATAAAAGTAATAATAATGGATGTTGATGGAACATTAACTAATAGCAAAAAAGTGATTACAGAAAAAACTAAGGAAACCTTACTTAAGGCACAAGAAGCAGGAGCTAAGTTGATTTTAGCATCAGGTAGACCTACATCAGGACTAATAGATTTTGCTAAAGAGTTAAAGATGGATAAACATAATGGGCTTTTAGTATCCTTTAATGGAGCTAAGGTTGTTGATTGCGAAACTAATAAAGTTTTATTTAATCAAGCTATGAGCGTAGAAGAAGGACAAGCTGTTCTTGAACATATGAAGAAGTTTAAGGTTAAGCCTATGATTGATAAAGATGATTATATGTATGTTAATGATGTTTTTGATAATGAAATAGAGGTAAATGGAAAGCCATTTAATATAATTCAATACGAAGCTCGTGGAGGAAAGTTTAAATTATGTGAGAAAGATGATTTAGCAGCATTTGCTGATTATCCATTAAATAAGATTTTAACTGCAGGAGATGCAGAATATTTAGCAGAAAATTATAAAGCTATGATGGAACCTTTTAAAGATTCATTAAGCTGTATGTTTACAGCACCATTTTATTTTGAATTCACTGCTAATGGAATAGATAAAGCAAAAGCTTTAGATACCGTATTAATACCTATGGGATATAAGAGGGAAGAGATGATTGCCTTTGGAGATGGTCATAATGACGCTTCAATGGTTAAATATGCAGGTATAGGAGTTGCTATGGCTAATGCTGTAGAGGATCTAAAAGCTATAGCAGATGAAATAACTTCATCTAACGAAGAAGACGGAATAGCAGTATCATTACATGAACATATGCCAGAATTACTTTGTGTTTAGGAAGTGAAAAAAGTGCGAAGTATGCTTCGCACTTTATTTAAAATTCACACATTTTTTTGTAGTAAAGCAACTTCTTTTTTAGATTATTATCATAATCAGTTTTAAAATAACATGCAAATAGTATATCTAAGATATAAAGTAAAGATAGTCTAGTTGAGAAAGAGGATATTTTATTATAATGATTTTCGTTAGAACATAGATGTAACTGATAATTTACATATTCCTTTATTGGGTTATCTTCTGTAGAGGATATTAATAATATTGGGGTCCCATTCTTCTTTAGAGTTTTGGCAATCTTATCTACTAAAAATCCTCTACCACCAAAGGATATCACTATAGCCAGATGTGTTTCATTACTACAGGCAGCTACTAGCATTTGATTATATTCTTCTACAGGAACATTGATTGTAATCCCTATTTCTTGCATTTGAAATTTAAAATTTTCAGCAAAATAGATATTGCCAGCCGAAGTATAAACATCGATTTGTTTTGCTTTTTTCATGGCATTAACAGCAAGTCTTAATTGTTCAAGATTAAATAGATTAAATGTTGATAATAATGTTTGGTCATAATCTTCTCGTATCCTTGTAAGTATTTCATAATGGCTTTGATTTTGTTTAACAGGAAAGTCAAAATCAAAATCTCTATTTTCTTTTAGATAACTATTTACTGAACCAGACATTTTAACCTTAAGGTCAGATAAGCCGGATAAATTTAACTTTCGACATAGACGATATAAGGTTGTTGTAGAAACAAAACATTCCTTGCAAATTTGCTCTAAACTCATATCTAAAAAAGCATTAGGATTATCTAAGATAAAATCGACTATTTGCTTCTCGTTATTAGTTAGGTTTTTTGTGTTTTTTAATTGAGTAAAAATATTCATGATATCCTCCTAAGCTTTATTAGCATTATTTTTTCTATATTGAGAAGGTGTGCATCCTAGCTGTTTATGAAATATCTCAGTAAAATAACTTGAACTATTAAAACCACATTTAAGTGCTATTTCTGTAATTGTATATGAAGTATCATTAAGTAATTTAATACTTTTGTTTAAACGATATTCTATGAGATAAGAAATAGGAGACTTATTTAATATTGATTGAAAAATTTCGCAACAATTGCTACGGCATACATTTCCTGATGATGCAATTTCTTTTAATGTAATTTTATTTTTATAATTCCTTTGTATATATCCAATCATGGTATGTAGAGAATCTAAGTTTTTATCATAATAATATTCTTGAGAGTCTTTAGAGTTTTTTATATTATGATAAAGACTATAAAAGATTGAATAAAGGTTAGACATAACTTGTAACTGGAACCCATCTTGTTTATCAGAACAAAATTTATAAATTTTAATTAGTTGTTCTATAAAGTCTTTTTGCCATCCGATAGATGGATCAAAGATAAAAAATGGATGGGAAGTATCAGTACATATTGGAATTATATATGATTCTTTTATAAGAGTAATTTCTGAAAGAATTAATGGATTTAATATTATACAGATAAAATTACATTCAGAACCATCACATGAATAGCCATAATGCATTTGAGCAGAATTTACAAATATAGCTTGCCCTTTTTTAAGCTCATAACTTTTTCCGTTAACAGAGTATGACATTTTTCCTTCTAGAATTATTATGAATTCTATGTCATCGTGCCAATGGTTAGGAGCAGCCATATTAGGGTATTCTGAAAGTAATAATTTCTTTGAAAGAATCGGAAATCTCTCAAAGTTATAAGTAATAACCTCAGAGTTATCATTTAATAACTTTATTTCAATCATATAGACCTCCTATTGATAATAAAAAATACGATTGTTATAAAATATTAGATAATTTTTATATTATATCTTTATTATATGGAATATTATTATAAAGTAAATAATGTTAGTAAATAATTGAAAAACTATGACGACAAGGGAGAGAAAATATGTTAACGGTATTATTAGTAATTATTTATATTGCATTTATTAGTTTAGGGTTACCAGATGCAATATTAGGATCAGCATGGCCAGCTTTACATCAAGATTTAAGTGTACCTATATCTTATGCTGGAGTAGTAACTATGATTGTTGCTGGAGGAACTATAGTTTCAAGTTTCTTTAGTGGAAAGGTTATAAAGAAATTTGGAACAGGAAAAGTAACTACATTTAGTGTATTTCTAACAGCAGCAGCACTTTTAGGAATTTATTTTTCACATGGTTTTGTATGGATATGTATTCTTGGAATACCACTAGGATTAGGAGCAGGAGCAGTAGATTCAGCATTAAATAATTTCGTAGCACTACGTTATGAGGCAAAGCATATGAATTGGCTACATTGTTTCTGGGGAATAGGGGCTACAGCTGGGCCATTCATAATGTCATTATATTTATTAAAAGAAAATGGATGGAGGTTAGGGTACTTAACAATAGGAATAATTCAAGCAATATTAGTTGTATGTTTATTTGCATCACTTCCATTATGGAAAAGGTTTGAGGTAAAGGATAATGATGAGGAAGATACTCACATAGAGGTGAAGGTATCTACTTTAATAAAATTGCCTGGAGCAAAACCAGCTCTTATATCTTTTTTTTGTTACTGTGCAATAGAGTTAACAACAGGCTTATGGGCTAGTTCATTTTTAGTTGTTAATAATGGATTATCAGCTGAAAAAGCAGCAAAATGGGTATCTTTATATTACTTAGGTATTACAGTTGGAAGATTTTTATCAGGCTTTGTAGCTATTAAATTAGACAATAAACAGATGATAAGAATTGGACAAGTTATATGTATTATAGGTGCTATTTCGCTTATGATGCCATTTTCAAATACTTTACAATTAGTTGGTTTAATATTAATAGGGCTTGGATGTGCACCAATATATCCAGCTATGCTTCATGAAACCCCAAATAGATTTGGCAAAGAATTATCTCAAGGTATTATGGGAATTCAAATGTCTACAGCTTATGTAGGAAGTACATTTGTACCTCCAGTATTCGGATTTTTATCTGGAATAATAGGATTTAATATTTTACCTTATTTTTTAATAATATTAATGGTTCTTATGTTAGTGACATCGGAAAGAGTTAGCAAGGTATGTAAAGCTAAAGAAAATATATAAGAGGTATAAGGAGGAAAATTATGAGCTATGTAGATTTACACATGCATTCAAATTATAGTGATGATGGAGAATTTTATCCTAAGGAATTAGTAGATTTATGTTTAGAAAAAGGAATAAAGTACTTTTCTATAGCAGATCACAATTCTACTAAGGGGATAGCTGAAGCTAAAGAATATTGTAAGGATAAAGATATTACAATAATTCCTGCAATAGAATTAGATTGTACTATTGATGGAGTGAATCTTCATCTTTTAGGATATGGAGTAAATTATAAAAGTGATGATTTTGAGGTAATAGAAGATAATATAATATCTCAAGAGCAAGTAGCGTCTAAAGAACGTATGAGATTAGTTAGAGAGATAGGAATTGATTTTGAAGATTCAGTAATAGAGAGACTATCTAAAAATGGTGTAGTTAATGGTGAAATGATTGCTGAAGCTGCAATGATTTTTGATAAGAATAAAGAGAATACATTACTTAAGCCATACTATAATGGTGGAGTAAGAAGTGATAATCCTTATGTAAATTTTTATTGGGATTATTGTTCACAAGGAAAGCCTGCATATGCTGAAGTGAAATTTATTTCATTACAAGAAGCTATCAAAGTTATAGAAGACAATGGGGGAGTTCCTATATTAGCTCATCCAGGTAATAATATAAAAGAAAATAAAGAGTTATTAAAAAGGATCATTAAAGCAGGAGTCAAAGGATTAGAAGTTTATAGCAGTTATCATAATGAAAGACAAACTACCTTTTATAAAGACTTTGCAATAAATAATAATCTTATTATTACTTGTGGAAGTGATTTTCATGGTAAGACAAAACCAAGTATAAGTATTGGTGGAATAAGCTGTGAAGATAATGAAGAAAAAATAATAGATGAGCTAGGTAAAAAAATTAAACTATAAGATATACTAAATTATATTTTTCATTTTTAAAGCTGTTTAGCAACTAAAGCTATACAGCTTTTTTTATTATTTCAATTTTATAGTATAATATAGATAATATGGTAATTAGGGGTGGTTTTGTGAGTGAATCAAATATAAGGGATAATATTTGTTGTCCATCTTGTGGAAGCAATAATTTAAAGATAATAGTAGAAAAAGAAAATGAGAATTATGATTTATTTAGTGGAATATTAGGAGCAGTTTGTATTGGGCCAATAGGGATGTTATGTGGATTATGTTGTGCTGAAGGAGAGAAAAAGAGGACAACTTGTATATGTAATGATTGTGGGATGAGGTTTAATGGATAATATAAAAGATAAGATATGGCTCACTCTAATGAATTTATTTTCTAATTCGTGTCATCAGAAAGCTGAGAGAAGTTTTTTTATAAATAAATATCAATTTCCTATATGTGCGAGATGTACAGGGCTATTACTAGGATATTTTTTAGGTGTTTTAATATTTATTTTTATAGGGGAAATTTCTTTTATATTTAATGTGATTTTTATATTAATTATGTTTATTGATTGGTTTATTCAGCATCGAGGGATTAAGATCTCTAATAATTTAAGGAGGCTATTTACAGGAAGTTTATGTGGAATTGGAGTAATAGGAGTTTTAGTTAATATATATTTTTTATTAAATAAATATATATTAAGATACTTTGATTGGGGGAGAGGTTTTTGAATAAACTAACAAGTATGCAAAAAAGAATACTATGTTTTATAGGTTTAGGGGTAATATTTATTTTAATGGGAAACAGTAATAACTCACCAGAAATATTTATTCAGAGGATATTTAAGCCTATTAGTAGAAATAATTCGACCTTTAATTATTCTGGCTTTATAGTGATAGGTGGAATTTATTATTGCTTATATAAACTTAATGAAATTAAAGAAAATAGATTAATTAAGACAGGATTTAGAAGATTTATTGTAACCATGCTACTAATAAATATGTTTCCTACAGTATGGAATGATTGTGTGCAAATTTATAAGGGATTTTATAAGGATTTAAATTCAATATATCTTAATCGTGAAAATACTCATATTAATATTAATAAAAATGATGAAGTAATAACTGTAGATGGACAAATAGATATTAAAAATTGTAGCAATGAGACTAAGGAGTTTTACATAAAAATAAAAGCTCCAGCTGTAGTTAAAGAAGATATAGATAAAGATTATGTTACTTTAGCTGAAAAGTATATACTGCATCCTAAAGAAGATAAAACCTTATATATAAGTCAAGAGTTGATGGAAAAAGGTGAAAGTAAATATACAGGTTATGGAGTAAAAGGGTTTGAATATATACTTTTCAATAATGAAGATGAAGTTATTTTTGAAGGGACAATATCAGACTATAAATTTGATAATAGAGATTTATATTATTTAAGGTAATAAAAAATTAAAAAACTCTTGCCCGGTATTAACTACCGACTGGTAATATTATTATAAAATACAAAATAATATAAATAAGGGAGAGGTTTAAATGGAATATTTAACTTTAAATAATGGAATAAATATGCCAGCAGTTGGATTTGGAGTTTTTCAAATAACGGATAAAGAGGAATGTGTTAAGGTTGTACTAGATGCTATTGATGTTGGATATCGATTAATAGATACAGCACAAGCTTATGGGAATGAGGAGGCTGTCGGAGAAGCTATTATTAAATCGTCGGTGCCTAGAGAAGAATTATTTATTACTACTAAAGTATGGATTAGTAATGCTGGATATGAAAAAGCAAAGAAGTCTATTGAAGAATCTCTAAAGAAAATGAAATTAGATTATTTGGATTTAGTATTAATCCATCAACCATTAAATGATTACTATGGAACTTATAGAGCTATGGAGGACTTATATAAAGAGGGGAAAATTAAGGCAATAGGGGTATCGAACTTCTATCCAGACCGCTTAGTTGACTTAGCTTTATTTAATGAAGTAACACCAGCGGTAAACCAAATTGAGATTAATCCATTTCACCAACAATTAATAGCAAAGGAAGTTAACAAAAAGTATGGTGTACAACTACAAGCATGGGCTCCTTTTGCAGAAGGAAAAAATGGAATGTTTGATAATCCTACTTTAAAGTCAATTGGAGACAAGCATGGCAAATCAATTGCACAAGTTATTTTAAGATGGTTACTTCAAAGAGGAATTGTTCCACTATCAAAGACTGTGAATAAAGAAAGAATGTTGCAGAATATAAATATTTTCGACTTTGAATTAACTAAAGATGACATGGATAAAATTTCTGCTTTAGATAAGAAAGAAAGCTCTTTCTTTAACCATCAAGAAGCATCATCAATAGAAATGTTAGCAAGCCTTATTAGATAGGAGGAAGGATAAATGAAGGTATTATTAATAAATGGTAGCCCAAACGCTAAAGGTTGTACTTATACAGCTTTAGAAGAAGTTTCTAAGACATTAAATCAAGAAGGTATAGAAACAGAAATCATTCATGTAGGAAATAAAGATATTAGAGGTTGTATAGCATGCCGTAAGTGTAAAACAAATGGGAAATGTGTGTTTAATGACATAGTTAATGAGGTTGCTCCAAAGTTTAACGAATGTGATGGAATTATAATAGGCTCACCTGTGTATTATGCATCTGCAAACGGAACATTAATTTCTTTTATTGACCGTTTATTCTATAGTATGCCAGCAGATAAGACAATGAAAGTTGGAGCTGCAGTAGTTAGTTGCCGTAGAGGGGGAAATACTAGCACCTTCGATGAAATCAATAAATACTTTACTATTTCAGGTATGCCAGTTGCATCAAGTCAGTATTGGAATATGGTTCATGGTAATTCTCCAGAAGAAGTAAAACAAGACCTTGAAGGAATGCAAACGATGCGTACATTAGGTAAAAATATGGCATTTTTAATGAAGAGTATTCAATTGGGTAAGGAACAATTTGGATTACCTGAAAAGGAATCTCATATCTTTACTAACTTTATTAGATAGAGGTTGGATTATGAAAAATGATGATCAACCATTATATGAAAATTATAAATAAATATCTATAGGTAATATGGAAAAGCAGGATATGAATGTGAATATCCTGCTTTTTATATTTATAAAAAATATTTAGTAAAAAACTTGAAAGGTTTTACTGTTTTTTGCGACTATATTATTGAAGGATGTTAGCTAACAACATAAGAGCTAGGGGTGATAATACTTTGATAGTATATAAAGATAATTATATAAATGAACTTAGATTAAAGAATATAGATGCTTTAAATTATATAGTTGATACATATTCAAATATATTATTTAAGGTTGCATATAGTGTTTTAAACAATAGAGAGTACTCTGAAGAATGTATTAATGATGTTTTTATGGAAATATGGAACAACATAGATAAGTTTAAGAGTGATGAGGAGAAATTTAAAAATTGGATATGCACAATAGCTAAGTATACAGCTATCGACATGTTAAGAAAGATTAAGAAGCATGATAATAATTTAAGTATTGATGAGAAGATTGAGTATAAAGGTGATTCTATAGAAAGTAATTTCGAAAATAGTAATGATTTATTAATTATAAGGAATGAAATAAATTCTATGAATACAAGGGATAAGGAGATATTTATACGGAGATTTTATTATGGAGAAAAGATAAAAGAAATAAGTAAAAGCCTTGGAATTAGTGAAAATGCTGTAAATATAAGAATATTAAGAGGAAGAAAAATGTTGAGCGAAAGGTTAGAAAAGGGGGGAGTTTAATGGATAAAAAATATTATGATTTAATTGAAGAGTTTGATGAAAATAAGCTTCCAGATGTAAACATCAATGAAGAAGAGATTAATAGAGTCAAGAATAAAGTTATAGGTGTTATTAATAGCTTACAAAATGAAAATAAAAATATAAAATTAGATATTAATTTAGAGGATGCTTTAAAGATAAAAGAAAAGCTTGGGGATAATGCTGATAAGGCTATCTTTGGAGTTGAAAGTGCAGGGCTTATGAGAGCACTTATCTTAAAGAGTGTTAGAGAAAAGGAAGGTTTAGATAAAGAAGATATAGTAGATGAATTATTTAGGAATGTACATGCTCCTAATTGGTGGAGAGGTGCTGCTGTATGTTATAAGTTTTTCTTAACTAAAGATAAGTTGATTATATATTCTTTTGATTCACATTATAAAATATTTAGCCATTATAAATTAAACATTGAAGAAATTAAGGGAGCAGGTTTAGCAGGTAAAGCTAAATGTCATATGCATGAAGATGAACAGATTATTATATTACCAAATACAACTATTTATTTAGATCCTAATTATGGTGGAAATAAAGAAGATTTGTTAAGATTTATGGATTCTTTAAAAAAGATTGGGGTAAAGGACATAAATAGAGGTGGATTTCCTTGGCAGTTTTTTATTCAAAAAGTAATGTGGATAGCAATAGCTTTCGTATTTATATTATTAATGATAATGTGTATTAAATTATAATTATTAGATCTAAATTAATTAAAAAAATTAATATTTTAATCTAATTTTAATCTTTCTTATATTTTAGATTAATCTTCCAAAAGTATTATATAACTATAGCAAGGAAATAAAACTTACTACTTAGGTAAATTTGTAGAAGTACACTTACAGTGTAAGTTTAAGTTAAATAAATATTAGATTTAGTTTTTGGAGGTTATATAGTATGGAAAGAAATGAAATGATCGAAGTTTTAATGGGAAAGGCTAATGTAAGTAGAGAGGAAGCTCGAGAGGTTTTAGAAATATGTAATTGGGATCTTTTAGATTCTGTAATTTATTTAGAGAGAAGAGGAAAAGTAGAAAATAATGAAACTACTACAATAATCGAGGTAAAAGCAGAGGAGCAAGAGAAAAAAGAAGAAAATAAAAAGCATGAAGAAAAGTTTGGTGGTATTGGCGAAGTTATCGGAAGAATGTTTAAGTTCTTAGGTAAGTTTATAAGAAAAGGAAATGAAAATTTCTTTGAGGTTAGAAAAGAGAGTGAAAAACCAATAAGAATATCATTAACAATATCATTACTTTTATTAATATTCTTATCTGTACCAAGTATAGTGTTATTAATAGTAGGTTTATTCTGTGGATATAAGTATTCAATATCAGGACCAAGTATGAATTATGAAGGAGTAAATACTGTTTTTGAAGAAGTATCAAAATCAGCAGATACTATTAAAAAAGATTTTAAAGAAGGATATGACAATTAAGAATTTATAATTGATAATTTTTAATTCAAGGATTAAATGGCAAATGGCTTAACTGTTCATTTGTCATTTTTACTGTTTGGTGAGGTTAATTTCATTTAGCTTAGCATTATGTTTATGAATGGGAATATATGGAGTATAATAAAGGTAAGAGAATAAAGGGGGAAAATGGTAGTGGAGAGTGCGTAGAGTATGGGGAATTAGCAAGCGAAGTATTTGGAGAATTTACCTTTGAAAATGACTATGATAAAAAGATAAATGGAGATGTATCAAAGTATAGGAATAAAGAGTCATTAGAAGTTATTATTAAGTGGAATGATAAAGAAGAAACTATTGTATTAAATAAAGTAGAAGAGTAATGTATTACTGGTATATAATATATCTAGCAGGAATAGTGATTATTTATAAAAATAGATAGGTAGTGAAGTATGAAAAATGATGTTGGATATTGCCTTGAGAGTAATCTAAGACAGGAAATAATTAAGGTAAAAAAAGTTTGTACAGGTATATTAAATAATGCTGAAGTTTATCTATTTGGTTCAATATCAAAGGGAATGTATAAAATGAATAGCGATATAGATATTTTGATTTTAATAGATAGTAATAATAGCTTGAAAGAGTTAAGGGATTTAAGGCATTTATTAGAAGATGAAATAGATAAAGTTAAGTTAAGTCGTAACGTTGATATAAAGCTATATAACAAAGATAGATATTTTGAGCTGGCTAAAGAGGTAAGCTTTGAGCAAGCTATAAAAGAAGATTTAATAGATATAAGGATGTGGTAGTATGGTTAAAAGAGATATGTTTTATTTTGCTGATATAGATGAAAAGTTTATAGATTCAACTAAGAATAATGTAGGACTTGAAGATGGAGTTCTTGTACACTGCCAGCAATGTATCGAAAAAAATTTAAAGGCAATAATACAAAAAAAATATGGAATGATTTCAAGAGAGCATAATTTAGTAAAATTACTAGAGGTATTATATTTACAAGATTATAGTCAGTTAAAGAAATATAAAAGCTTATGCAGAGATTTAAAAGATTTTTATTTTAGTAGAAGATATGCTTCAGATGATTATGAAGTATTAACACATGAAGAGTATGTTGAATATATAGAAAATTTTTATAAGCTTTTAAATGAAATAAAAGTAATTAGAAAAGAATTAGAGGAATAGGTGAAATAGCTTGTTCCTTTATTTTTAGCTTAATATGGAGGATTATTTGTGGATAAGTTGAAATTAGTAGATAAGTTAAGAGAGAAGGCTAATATAAGCTATGAAGAAGCTAAGATTGCTTTGGAAAATAGTAATTGGGACATATTAGATGCTATGCTTTATTTAGAGAGAAGAGGAATAGTAGAAGGTCCTTCTGTCAGTATATTTTATTCTAATGAATATAAGGAAAGCTATGATAATAAGCAGAAGGAAGTTTATAGTGATGATAATATAAATAAAAATAATTCTAAGAGTAAAGATAGTTTTGATGGTATTTTCGAAGCTATATGTAAGGTTATAGATACATGTAATAATATATTTCTTCAAATAAAAAAAGATAGTAGAGTACTTGTGAATATTCCACTTACAGTAGTTATAGTACTTTTATTTTTTGCTTTTTGGATAATTATTCCCTTAGCTATTGTAGGATTATTTTTTGATATAGAGTTTATGCTTTCATCGAAGAGATTCAATACCGATAATATAGATAAAGTAAATGCTGTATTTAACAAAATATCGAAAGTTGTTAAAGATATAAAGAAAAAATTTTAAGAGAGGTTTAATTTATGGTTAAGATTTTAATTGTTGAGGATGAAGAAAAAATTGCAAGATTTATAGAGTTGGAATTAAGACATGAAGGATATAAAGTAATAAAAGCCAATAACGGAAGAGATGGTCTTGAAATTGCTGAGAGAGGTGAAGCTGATCTTGTTATACTTGATGTTATGCTTCCAGAAATTAATGGGCTTGAGGTATTAAGGAGACTTAGAAGAACTTCAGATGTTCCAGTTATAATGCTTACTGCTAGGGATGCTGTTATGGATAAGGTATCTGGACTTGATGCAGGAGCAGACGATTATGTAACAAAACCTTTTGCCATAGAAGAATTGCTTGCAAGAATAAGAACAGCTCTTAAAAAGAGAGTAGTTACTGTGAAAAAAGATGAAGATGTATTAAGATGTGGTTTATTAACTTTAGATAAGATGAGACATAAGGTAACTTATGATAATACAGAAGTAGAGTTAACCAATAGAGAGTTTATGATGTTACAAATATTATTAGAAAATAAAAATATAGTTTTAACTAGAGAAGTACTTATAGATAAGGTTTGTGGTTATGATTATGTTGGAGAAACAAATGTGATAGATGTTTATGTAAGATTTTTAAGAGCAAAAATTGATGATGCCTTCAAGACTAAAATAATAACTACAGTACGTGGAGTAGGGTACGTAATTAAAGATGAGTAAGAAGAAAAAAAATAAAAATGTTACATCTATTGCAATAAAACTTAATGCTATATCTGTAAGGGACTTATTCTTAAAGTTTCTTATACTTAATGCATGTTTAATGTTTATACTAATAGTTCTTTGGTGTATGGATTCAGAAAAGAGATTTTTTGGAGAGGTTGTACAAAATGCACAAAGACATGTTGATTTTTATCCTATAGAAACAGCCACCTACACAGTAACTTTAGATAGTGGAAAGACATTAGTCCAAAATGCTAGTGAGTTTTTATATGTTCTTAGAAAGATAGTTATAATACTAGGAATTATTGAAGGTATATTCTTATTAGAAGAAATAATATTTGGAACAGCAAAGGTTAGAAAAAGATTAAAACCACTTAATGATATAGCTGAAACAGCAAGTAGACTTAGTAATATGGACTTTAGTGAAGAAAGGTTCCAAAGCTTAGAAGATGCTATAGCTAAAATAAGTCCTGTAAGTACGGATGAAAGAATACATATAGGGGATAGTGAGCTTCATGGGTTAGAGGATGCTATAAATAAGTTATTAGATAGAATGAGAGATTCTTATAGACAGCAGGCAAGGTTTGTTTCAGATGCATCTCATGAGCTTAGAACTCCGATTTCTGTAATACAAGGTTATGCAAATATGCTAGATCGTTGGGGGAAAAATGATAAAGAAATATTAGATGAATCTATTGCAGCAATAAAATCTGAGTCTGAAAATATGAAAAATTTAGTTGAACAATTACTATTCTTAGCTAGAGGTATTAATGGAAAAACTCAACTTACAAGAACAGAATTTTTACTAAATGATATGATAGGTGAAGTTTTTGAAGAGTCTAAGATGATAGACCAAAATCATATATATAGATATATCAATTCAGAAAATATAAGCATTAATGGAGATAGTGGACTACTTAAGCAAACCGCTAGAATATTAGTAGAAAATGCTGCTAAGTATACTGAGTCCGGAGGAGAAATAATACTTAAAGTAGGGACAAATCCTAAAGGAGAACCATATTTTTATATACAAGATAATGGAATAGGAATAGATAATGAAGATATACCATATATATTTGAACGTTTCTTTAGAGCAGATACTGCAAGGGTAAGAAAGAATGGAGGTACAGGGCTTGGACTATCTATAGCAAAATGGATTATTGATAGCCATAAGGGATTCTTTAGTGTTTTAAGTAGAAAAGAAATTGGAACTAGAATAACAGTATTTTTACCCAAAGTAGATAGTTGAAGAAATAGAAGAATCATTTATTATGATTAGTTTTAACTATTAAGAATCAATAGGTTTAAATTATCATAAATTAAAAGGGATATGGAAATAGGAGGATAAAGAAATTATGAAAAAAATTATTATTTCTTTATTAATATCTATAATCTTTTTAACTTCATGTTTAGTAAGTGATTCTAAAGATAAATCTCAATCAAATAATACATCAAAAGATAATAATGCTTCTTCAGGTGAAGATATAGCTAAAGAAGATATTAGTAAGAAGGTTAAAGATTATATTATTAATGGACAAAATGATAAGTCAGAAGCAGAAAAATATAAATGGAGTACTAGGTTTCTAAATGAGGTTGATATAGAAAGTTTATATAATCAATATATATCAGCAGGAAATAACGCAGAAAATATAGAAGACTTCACTAAATATATTACATTAAATGCACCTATATTAAGCAACTGGGAAGAACTATTTAAAAGTGATTTAAAAGAAACATATGGAGAAGAAGTTGTTAAATTAGAACATTTAGAAGGAGATTTATATCAAGCTTATGTAAACAAAAATGGATCAGAAGTACCTTTTGTTGTAGTTTCATCAAGGACAGGTTATTTCCATGGATAGAATAGATAGATAATACAAATAATAGTAAGATAAGTTATATAAGAGATAGCTTATCTTATTTTTATACGTAAAATTATGTAATAATAGATTGGAATTAAGGATTAAATAAAGTTCTTTAAAGTCTAAAATATAGTTATAAATATTGATATTTATAACTATATTTTGACAAGGATATGCTCACCAGTATGAGATATAACTTCTACAATTTTTAATCCTTTATAATTCTTTAAAGTACCTTTTACTGATTTAAAAAGCTGTAAGGCTAACTTTTTTTCTTCAGTATTAAGAAATTTATTTGGGATGAATTTTATTGCTACACTTCCCATAGACAATGGGATTGGTAAAGTCAAATTAAAACCTTCACTTTTTATTGAAACTATCATTTAGAGACCTCTAATCTATAAATATTTTAACTATATCTCCTTCGCTGGAGCATATGTTTACTATTTCACCCATAACTTCATTATCTAAGCAAGACACTAGTGTATTCATTAGCGCATCTATATCAATTCCGTCCATACCTTCAATATATTTTGTTATTGGTAATTTACCAGATACCTTTAATATCTCTTTAACTATCTTAATTGGTAACTGTATATTGACTTTATCGCCTTCATTACTTAAAACGACAACTTTTAAAAATTTATCCTCATATCTTTTAGATACTATAGCTTCAGTATCTTTTGATGAATTTCCTAAAGCATCAATTAACTCTTTAGCTTTATCAGCAGAAACTTTACCTTCTTCAACCATTTTTAATATCATAAGAATTTCTTCATTCATAATAACACTCCTAAATTTAATCTTTTAATT
This sequence comes from Clostridium hominis, assembly GCF_014287825.1. Lineage (NCBI taxonomy): Bacteria > Bacillati > Bacillota > Clostridia > Eubacteriales > Clostridiaceae > Clostridium > Clostridium hominis. The sequence goes on along the minus strand of NZ_JACOOO010000015.1, from coordinate 38,536 downwards.
TACTAATTGCTTCATCAACAGAAATATCTCCGTTTTTAAGGGAATCTAAAATGTCTTTATTATCTTGTTTAACTTTAGTTTCTCTTGCTGAATATCCTAAACTTTCAATAACTTCATCTAGTTTTGCTCTAACTGTTGGATAGGAAATGCCAAGTTCTTTTTCAACTTCTTTTATACTACCTCTACATTTAATGAAGGTTTCTACAAAATACAATTGATCAGTACTTAAATAATCAAACTTAGATAATTCAAATTCATTCTCTATAACAGTATTACAACTATTACATCTCAATCTTATTGCTTTTAGTTTATTAGAGCATACTGGACAACGACTTAATAACTTATACATAAATTACCTCCAAACTATAATATTAATTTACACCTTTTTTTATAAAGTGTAAAGAATAAAATTAAATAAATTAATAATAATATTTAAAATATTAATTTTAAAGTTAAAACGATATAATAAAATTAATGATAAAATTAATAAAATAAAAAAGAAACTATAAATCTAAATGAGATTTATAGTTTCTTTTTATTTTATTTAAAGGAATTAAGAGGCTAAATTTAATTCATTCTCTAAAGAGTTAGTTAGTATACTACCTTGAGACATATTGGTATATATACCATATAAGCTTTTATAATTTTGCTCTACATTATCAGTATTTAAATAATCTTTTAACTCTTCATATGATAATCGATAGTATCCAGATATTATTGATAAAATTAAATAATATTGTCTATCATTACTGCTAATAGTAGCATTTTGAACATTTTTTAGTGTTAAAGCTCTTAACTTGTTTAATTCATTAATTTCAGTATTTATAGTATTTAAAATATCATTAGATTTTTCATTTGCTAATTTATAATTAAAAGCTTTATTAAGATTAGAATTAAAATCTGATGATGTCTTTTTTAGCTCATTCATAATATTGATTACGTCAGGCGATGAATCTATATTTATATCGCTATATGCAGTAATTTGAAGGTTATTAAAAATAAATAAGCTTAATATTAATATATTTATTATATAGAATACTGTCTTTTTCATAGAAATATCCTTTCGTTTAACATTATTTCTAGACTTTATCTTTTGATGATTATAAGTTAGCGTTTTTTTCTATGGAGTTAAGAGTTGTAGAGCCTAAGGTATTATATTTAAAAAAATCCGCTAAGTATTTAATTTGCATAGCACTATCTTTAGTATTAAGTGCTATTCTAAGGGATTGATATGCAAGCTTATAATACCCTGTAGTTATAAGAATCTCTAAGGCAATACTTTGATCACTTGATGATATACCAGGGTTATTACTAAACATAAATAGATTCTCACGTAGACTATTTAAGTTAGCTATTTCGTAGTCTATTTGGTTTATTAAACTTTCTGGGTTTTGCTTTTTCATTAAAGAAGAATAAACACTTTCACCTAGATAATATAACTCGTTATAAAGTGGTTGTATCTTTTGTATATATCCTAATAATTCAGAGTTTGCAGTTGGACTTATTTTATTAATGTATGAACTATTAATAGAATAAAAGGCTGATGCTGGCTTTACAGGTAAAATTAATAAACATACTAAGACTATTGAAATCTTTTTATAAATAGTTTTACTCATTATATATTCTCCTAAGATTTATTAATATATATTATTCCACTTTTGGATTATATAATGTATTATTCTTTACTTTAGAGAATTAATAATATAAGTAACTTAAAAAATTGTAAAATCAAAAATTTTTTAAAATAATATAATAATCTATATAGAATATTATGAGAAATTAAAGTGTTAAAAGTAGTGATTTAAGTTCAGAAACATCTTTTACAATATAATCTGCACCACTACTAGATAATTCCTCATATGAACCATATCCATGTAAAACTCCTATTGATTCGATATTTAGAGCTTTTGCACCAATGATATCATGTTCTCTATCACCAATCATAATTATTTCTGACATATTATTTATCATTTGTTGTTCTAAGGCATAGCTAATTACATCAGCTTTTTTTGTCCTAGTATTATCAAGATTACTTCCACTAATAAAATCAAAGTATTTTTTTAGATTGAAATGTTCAAGGATTTTTTCAGCAAAGACTGTTGGCTTTGATGTAGCAATTATTAGAGATTTACCATCATTTTTTAATGCTATAAGCATATCTTCAAAGTTTTCATAAACTGTATTTTCGTAAAGTCCATTAGTTGAAAAGTATTCTCTATAGTAAGCAATAGCTTTTAATGCATCTTCTTCAGTAAAGTTATAGAAATTCATAAAGGAATCCTTTAATGGTGGACCAATAAATTTGCAAAGAGTATTTAAGTCTTCAACCTCGATTCCAAATTTATTTAATGCATATCTAACTGATTTTGTTATTCCTATCATTGGATCTGTAACAGTTCCATCTAAGTCAAATAATATATATTTTTTTATGATAATCATCCCCCTAAAAATATTTATAGATAATAAATTAGTATAAGTTTATCATAGATGTAGAGAGTTTTTAAGGTGATATTCAAGGTGGTATGGTAAATATTACTTTATATAAAATTATTTTTGAGTATAATTATATATGAAAATGTTTTAGTAGGTAGTATTTTTACAAGATTAGTGATAAAGAGAAAATAGTAAATTATTAATGGTAAAAATATAAAATGGATAACGGAGGCGATTTTATGATTTGTCCAGAATGCAATTCAAAGTTTAGATTAAGAGACAGAATAAAATCAATGGTAAAAAAGTATGGGGAAATAAAGTGTAGCAACTGCAAAAGTATATTTGTAGAAGAGAAATGTCATAAGGGTGTTAGTACATCAGTATGTATGGGGTTAACCGTACTATTATGTAGCACTGTTAATTTAGTAGTAAGTGGCTTGTTAAAGAATATGTTTATAGCTCTTTCTATAGTTATATTTGTAGCAGTGGTATTAGTTCCAAGTGTGATGTTTTTATCACAAAACTGGACAAGCTATGAAAAGATTAATTAATAATATTAAATTTTAAAGGGGTATAAATTATGAGAAAGTTATTTGTTTTTATAATGATTCTAAGTACAACTTTGTTTATAAGTTGTGGTAATAAAACTAATGATGGGGCTACAGAAAATAATAAAGGTAATAAAGCAGTAAGTTCTGAGCAAAATGAGAGTAATATTGGAGAAAATAATAATGTACAAGATAATACTGACTTAGAGAAAAAAGATGATATAGAGGAAAGTAATGAGCCTTTGGAAGAAGAGAGTGAAAGTAAGGTTCAATACTATTTAGATAAATATGCTAAGTTAGAAAAAGAACTAAAAGATTCCTTAGCAGAAAAATATAATGGAACAACACTTGATATGAGAGAAGCAGCAGGTATAGAGTATACTAGTTGGGATGACTTGCTTAATGAGGTTTATGGAGTTTTACAAGAACAATTATCTAAAGATGAAATGGACAAACTTAGAGCGGAACAAATTGAATGGTTAACAATAAGAGATTCAAAGGCCGAAGAAAGCGCAAAGGAATTTGAGGGCGGTACAATGGAACCCCTAGCGCATACAACAAGCCTTGGAGAAAGTACAAAAGAAAGATGTTATGAATTAATATCTAATTATATGAAGTAATAAAAAGCTATAAGACTGTAGAGAGGTCTTATAGCTTTTTCCATATAATATAAACTTTATTTTAGTTGCCATATAATAAATACATAATTAACAAAATTGAAATCTATTTGTAATATTTTTGTAACGATACTTTATTTAAGTGTATTGTATATTAAATGTACAAGCTACAAACTAATAAAAGTATATTGGGGAGATAAGATGAAAAGTTACGAATTAAAAGATAAAAATAGAAGAAATAGAAGATTACATATAAGACGAAAAAGAAGAAGGAAATTAATTAGGGGAATAACATCTATTGGTGTATTATTGATAATAATTTTTAGTGTTATTAATATTGCTTCAAGTAAAATAGATTATATTTTACAAACTACGAAGCCTAAAGAAGAGCATATTAAAGATGAAGATATAGAGGACAATCTAGAAGAAAATATAGAGGACAACTTATCAGACAGTAATTTCTTAGACAATAGTGGGTATTTAGATTTAAAGGATGATCCTTATGCAGATGATGCTGCTATGGTTGCTGAAAATACTAAAGATTTATTAACTGGAACTAAGACATATCCAGTAAGAACTGATGGTAAAAAGGTAGTTTACCTGACTTTTGATGATGGTCCATCTACAACTAACACCCCAGAAATATTGGACATCCTTGATAAATATAATGTTAAAGCAACATTTTTTGTTTTGGGACAATCAATAGAATCTAATGAAGAGGCTAGAAAAATACTAAAAGAGCAAGTTAAAAGAGGACATGCTATAGCAAATCATACTTATAGCCATGACTATTCATATTTATATCCTAATGGAACTATGAATGTAGATAACATAGTATCAGATATTGAGAAAAATAATGATCTTTTGAAAGAAGCGTTAGGTAAAGATTTTTATACAAGAGTTATTAGATTTCCAGGTGGGTATTGGTCATGGAATGGACGTGAGTCTATGAGAGATAAGATGATAGAAAAAGGGTATTGTAATATCGATTGGAATGCATTAAATGAAGATGCTGAAGGTAAAATAAAAAATGCAGAAGAGTTATTCCAGGTAACTAAAGATAATATAGAACGACTAGGAGAAGATGCAGATAGTATTGTAATCTTAATGCATGATACATATGGAAAAGAGGAGACAGTAAAAGCATTACCTCAAGTTATAGAATATTTACAAGCTAAGGGATATGAGTTTAGAACTATTAAGTAGGTAAATTAAATCTTCAAATGAAGCATATTAATGACTTATTTTTTATACTTATATTTTCTTTACATAAAATTTATACTGCTTAATATATAATGATGTCGTTGAATGAGGAGATTTCTCAGACGACATCTATTTTTATATATTGGGGAGGATATGGTATCGAATTATGATTAACATTACAAATAAAAAGAAGAGTATAGTGATATTAATAGCTATTGTAGTAAGTTTAGCTATGGTAGGATTCTTTTTTATTAAGAAAGATACAGCATCAAAAGAAGGAGATTTAGTAAGAGAAAGAGAATATGTTGCAAGCATAGGTGATATTACAGTTGGAATTGATGGATCAGGTGTAATAAAACTAAAGAGAGAAGAACAGACATTTAAAGAGGTTGCTGTATTCGGTAAATATTATGTTAAGGTCGGAGATGCAGTAAAAAAAGGAGATATTTTAGCTGAATTGTCAATGAAAGATTTAGAGGACAAGCAGTCAGAAATTAAGGATAGACTTAAAGAGGCTCAAAATGTCTTAAGCAAAGCAAAAAGTGATAAAGAGCTTTTTGAAGTAGAGGCAGATAAAAAGGTTAAAGATATCAGAGGAAATAGCGAAGCAGTATATAACAGCAAAACAAGTGAAATAAAAGGATTAATTGATAATCTTAATAATAAGATTTCTTCAATAGAAGATAAGATAGTAACCTTAAAACAGGAGAAAGAAAAACTAGAATCTGAGGCACAAAATGAAAATAATACTACGAGAATAGATAAAATAAACGAAGAGATATCAGCGTATCAAGAAGAAAGTAATAAGCTGAAATCGGACCTTGATATAGAAAAATCAGCTTTATCAGGACTAGAGACAGAGAGAGACAGAGAAGTAGCAAAAGAGAATGAAGATATAGAGTTATTAAAAAGACAAAATGAATCTCAGATAAAAAGTCTTCAAGGTGCTTTAGAAAGTGCACAGAATAGCTTTGATAAAATAAACAAAGAGCTTGAAGAGGTCAATAGCTTAATAGCTTCACCAAAACTTGAGGCAACTCTTGATGGGGTAGTATTAAGCACACCATATTTACCAGGAGAAACAATTTCAACAGCTAAGCCAGTTGTAGAAATAGGTGATATGACAAAGCCGGCCCTTACTTTATTTGTAGATTCAATAGATGTTATTGATATTTCTGAGGGGCAAGAAGTTAGTTTCTATGTGGATGCATACCCTGAAGATACATTTACTGGAAAGGTTGAATCACGTTCTTATGTACAAGATGAGAATAAAAAACTTGAAGTTAGGGTAACTGTAGATGAAAATGATGCTGAGTTATTAGAAGGTATGGGAGCATCGGCAACTATCATTATAAAACAGAAAAAAGATATTTTAACTTTATCTAATAAAGCTATAAAGTTAAAGGATAATAAGCAATTCGTAAAGGTGAGAAATGCAGAGGGGAAAGTTGAAGAACGAGAAATTACAACAGGGTTTTCAGATGGACGTATTAGTGAAATACTAAGTGGTCTAAATGATAAGGATGTTGTAATAAGTGAGGGATAGCAATGAAGAGTATTGAACTATTACGCATGGTATGGATAAATATGATGCAAAACAAATTCAAGGTAATATTAACCTCCCTTGGAATTATTGTTGGGACTATGACAATTGTTCTTGTTATTGCTATAGGACAAGGAGCTGAGCAGCAGGCAGCAGCACAATTTTCAGGATTATCTGCAGACACTATATATGTAAATTTAAATTATGCAGCAATGGGTGGAGAGTTTGATTTTACAAAGATTGAACGACTTACAGAGGAAAATTTAAATCAGATTAAAGAAGAAAGTACAGCATTAAGTGATATATATTTGCGGGCTGAAACAACTAAAGAGGTAGGTATTGGAAGGCAGAAAGAGTATCTATCTATTGTAGGAGTTACAGAGGGGTATGCAGATGTTTCAAATTTACTTTTTTCTATGGGCTCTGACTTTTCCATTGATGATTTAGAAGAAGGCACTAATGTAGCTGTAATAGGAAATGGTATAGTAGAGAAATATTTTACAAGTGAGGCAGATGCTCTTGGGCAAAAGATAAAAATCGGTGAAGATAGATATGAAATTATTGGAGTTCTTCAGCGTAATGAAGATGGTCTTCAAGGTATGAATCATGATAATAGCATATATATACCATATACAACAGTGAAGGAAAATAAAATATTAGATGATATGGTAATACCTCAAATTGTTGGAAAAGCAAAAAAACTTAATATGGTGAAACTTGCAATGAAGGAGATAGAGAGTACACTTGATTATTATTTGAATGATAGCGATTTATATATAGTTGAAGATGCAGGTAGCAGAATAGATGCTGCAACACAATCAGCGCGTACTATGAAATTATTGCTGGTTTCTGTAGCTACTATAGTATTGATAGTTGGTGGTATAGGTATAATGAATGTGCTATTTGTTACTATAAAGGAACGAACTAAGGAGATTGGAGTGTTAAAGGCCTTAGGAAGTACAAGCAAAGATATAATGTTACAGTTTTTACTGGAATCAGTTTCGATTGGAGTATTTGGTGGAGCTGTTGGGATAATTCTCAGTCTTGGTGCAATGAACTTTATGGTATATACAGATTTACCGATAGCTCAATCTATAGAAGGGAAGGTAATTGCATTTATATTTGCAGTTTTAACAAGTACAGTATTTGGATTTTATCCTGCGTATAAGGCTTCACAGTTAAGACCAGTAGAAGCCCTTAGTTATGAATAGGAAATTCCTTTAATTAAATAAGAATTATAGTAAATAGATATTAGATAAAATTTAATTTTAATTGGTAGTTAGGAAAGGAAGATAGTTATGAAGAAATTTTTATCAATTACACTTAGTATTTTAATGACATTTTTTATAACAGGCTGTGGAAGTAAACAAAAAGAGGCGCCTATGAACAATGATCCAGAAAATAGTAATATAACTAATATGGAGGACTATGAACTTTATTATTGAAAGATATCATCTGTTGCAGGGAATGAGATTGAAGTTAGCATTGCCAAAGACCCATATGAAAATTTAGAAGGACAAGATTCTCAAAATAATGATGATATGATAGATGGTTCGATGGCTATGACTACGTCAAGTGAAGCTACTTTAGCTGATGGAAATAATGAAGATCAAGGTGGAGCAAAAGATAGAATAGAGATGGAATACACAGGTGAAACTAAGAGCTTTACTATACCAGCAGGGGCAAAAATTACTGAAGGTCTTGGTCAAGAAGGAAAAATATCTTCATTGAAAAAAGGCTCTGTTATCATGATTCTTGCAAATAAGGAAAGTGGCGTTGTTGCTGACGTTACAATTATGGACTAGATATGATTACATTAAAAGATATAAATAAGTTCTATGTTATGGGAGAAAATAAATTACACGTCCTTAAAGATGTAAATCTTAATGTTGAAGATGGTGAATTTGTTACTATTCTCGGAGCTTCAGGCTCAGGAAAATCTACACTTATGAATATAATTGGATGTATGGATACTATGGATAGTGGTACCTATTCTATTGGAGATAAAGAAGTACACCTATGTAGTGATAATGAGTTGGCTAGAATAAGAAATGAAAAGATTGGTTTTATTTTTCAAAAGTATCATCTAATACCTCAATATAATGTATTGCAAAATGTATTGATGCCCTTATTAATTAGGGGAATGACAAGGAAAGAGGCAATTGATGTAGCGGAGGAAAATATAAAGATGGTAGGCTTATGGGATAGAATTCACCATAAACCCAATGAACTTTCAGGTGGTCAACAGCAAAGAGTAGCAATAGCACGAGCTCTTGTAACAAAGCCGGAAATACTTTTAGCCGATGAGCCTACTGGTGCCCTTGACTCAAAAACAGGAAAAGAAATATTAGAACTTTTCAGGGAGCTAAATGAAGCTGGAAACACAATTGTTCAAATAAGTCACGATATTAATGTAGCAAGGGCTGGTAAAAGAATTGTATATTTAGAAGATGGTATACTAAGAGAATAGACATTATATTTTATAACTTTTACATTAATATGGGGTGAAAAAATGCGGATTTTAATTGTGGAGGATGAGAGAACTCTTTGTGATTCTCTTGCAGAAGGTTTTAAGATTAATGGTTATGCGGTAGATACTTGCTTTGATGGTGAGTCTGCGGAAGAAAAAGCTTTTACTGAAGATTACGATATGATTATATTAGACTTAAATCTTCCTAAATTAGATGGGTTAGAGGTTTTAAAGAGAGTTAGAGAAGTGAATAAAAAGGTAAATATAATTATTTTAACAGCACGTGGAAACGTAGAGGATAAAGTTAGAGGTCTTGATTTAGGTGCAAATGATTATTTAACAAAGCCTTTTCATTTTGCAGAGCTTGATGCCCGTGTACGTTCTTTGCTAAGACGTAAAACTATTCAAGAAGATACTATAATTCATTGCGGAGAATTAAGCTTTGATACTCTATCAAGGAGTGCTTTGGTTGGGAATACACATATTCCGCTTACAAATAAGGAGACAGCTTTACTTGAATATCTTATTTTAAATAAAGGTATTGTTGTTACAGGACAGGAATTGCTAAATCATGTATGGGATGGAAATGTAGATGAATTTTCTAATTCTGTGCGGATGCATATTTCATCATTACGCAGGAAATTAAAAGCAAAACTCTGCTTTGATCCTATCCAGAATATTATTGGCAAAGGCTATATACTCAGAGAGGAGAAGTGGAATGAAAAATAAAAAGATGTCACTTCGTATAAAGCTGACATTTACATCTATTGTGATATTAACTTCTATGTGTATATTATTAACTATGACAGCAATTTATTCAGCAAGCGTTATAACAAATAGTATAAATAGTCTCTTACCTGGGGATTCTCAGTATATACAAGAACCAACTAATAGCTATGCTGCAGCTAGCACTACACAATCTACAGAAGCGGCAACAAAAACTTTTCGTATTAATAATATTACAGTTATGTTTATTTTAATAGTAGCTGGATCATATATGACTTATTATTTTTCAAGTAAAGCATTAAAGCCCCTTGAGAAGTTGAATGATGAGATTAATAAGATTAATATAAATAACTTAAATGTTAATATAGAATTACAAAATACAGGGAATGAGATAGATCAGTTAACCCAATCTTTTAACACTATGACTTCTAAACTTCATAATTCATATATACTTCAGAAAAACTTTTCTGCTAATGCCGCTCACGAGCTTCGAACGCCTTTGGCAGTTATTCAGACAAAGATAGATGTATTTAAGATGAAAAAGCGCTCTATGGAAGAATATGATGAGTTTTTAGCTACAATTGAAGAAAATACAGTACGACTTTCTGGAATAGTGAAGGGTCTACTTAATTTTACAAATGAACAAGTCGTGGATATGTCACAGCAGGTTAATATTAAGGAGATAGTTGAGGAAGTGCTATATGAACTAGAAGATGAAGCAATTAGGAATAATATAGATATATCATTAAAAGGTAATAATACTGTAGTGAATGGTAACGATGGATTGTTACAGCAAGCTATTTATAATTTAATAGAAAATGCAATTAAATATAATAATAAAGATGGAAAAATTGAAGTTGAAATATTACAAAAGGATAATACTATTATTTTAAGAGTTTCTGATACAGGAATAGGAATTCCAGATGAAATGAAAGAGAGAATTTTTCAGCCATTATTTCGAGTAGATGAATCAAGAAGTAGAGATATTGCTGGTAGTGGCCTCGGTCTTACTATTGTAAAAAATATAATTGAAAAGCATGGAGGGATAATTAGGGTAAAAGATAATATCCCTCAAGGGACATGTTTTGAAGTCATATTTAAAAACTTAAAATAAACTAATTAATAAATCAATTATTATATTTAATATAATTTACTAAAGATATAATGAAAATAATCATTAGTATTACTTATCCCGAATAATGGGGAATGTAATGCCAGGGGCTAAGTCAAGATGTTTAAATAAATATCTTGGCTTTTTTGATTTCTGCTAGTATAGTTTCATTATTTAAACTGGCTACAATAAGGAAATTATATCACCAATAATGTTACGGAGGAATAAAATATTGTAAAAATACATTTATATAAAGAGGTGATATATCATATGGATCAATCACTTATATTAGTAATTTGTATGGTAATTTCGGCAATAGTATTACTTCTACGTTGGTGGTGGAAACGCAGAAAATTAGCAATAGAAAAAGTAAAGGAAAGAACTGATGAACAAAAGTTAAAAGATATAAATGAAGCATTAAATTTATATGGTTTTTTATTCGATGTAGAGAAAGATATTGTTTATTCAAGCATGTACCCACCGCAGAGAAAGCTTGGATACTGTAAACTTTATGATGAATTAGCTCCCTCATTAAATATGATTATAGATTGTGAACCAATTTATTTTCAGTATGATGGGAGAAGGTGGCTTATTGAGTTTTGGAAAGGCCAATATGGTATGACAACTGGTGGTGAAGTTGGGGTATATGTAACGGACAAGGAGGATATTGATATACCAGGTGTTTTCACAGGGACTTTCTATGATAGCGTATCTGATTATGAACTTTTACAAATGCAATATATTTTAAAGAAGAATGGAAAGAAAATAATTAAAAGAGGAGAAAAGCACTGGTGGTTAACAGGATTTGATGTAGGAGTATTCTCTAAACCAGAGCAATTATCTTTAGAGATTCAAATCACTTTCCCATATTGGAATATGCAAAAAGCTTTTATTAGCGGTCTTGATTATGCCGGATATAAGGCTAATGATGTTACTATAGATGGTAGAATGGTAAAGATAGTTTTCAAAAGCCCTAAAACCAAGCAGCCACAGAAATACAATAAATTGATAGTAGCATTTATTCAAATACTCAATAGATTTTATTGTAATTTATTTAATTTGGTAACTAAAGATTTTACACGTACAATTGACAAGATTGATTTCTTACGAATTTATTATCCTATATTATTTAGACTTATTGCTAATAGCAATAGAAGTAAAAAAATAGAGAAGCTTTATGAAGATATACAAAAATCTTTAAAGGGGTAGGGGAATAGTATGAATAGAATAAAAACTCTATCAAAAGCTTATGAGGAAGCAACAGTTATTCCTTATGATTTAAATTCTAAGTTTGTTATGATGAGCGATTGTCATAGAGGGATTGGAAATTGGGGAGATAATTTTTTAGCTAATCAACATCTTTTTTGGGCAGCGTTAAATTACTATTATGAAGGAGGATTTACCTATATTGAATTAGGTGATGGTGATGAACTTTGGGAAAATAGAAATATGAAGGAGATTATTCAACTCCATAGTAATGCCTTTTGGTTGATGGCTGAATTTTATAATGAAAATAGGTTATATATGCTTTATGGAAATCATGATAAAGAAAAGAAAAACGAAAGATTATTTAGTCGGAATTGTACAGAGTATTACTGTGAGACTAGAAAAGAGGTTTGTCCTCTTTTTCCTTCAATGAAGGTTTATGAAGGATTAATTTTAGAAGATGAAGATAATGGCAATAGAATTTTTCTTACTCATGGAAATCAAGGAGATTTTATTAATGATAGCGCTTGGAGGTTAGGAAGGTTCTTAGTAAGATATTTTTGGAGAGTATTAGAGCTTTGGGGGATTAGGGATCCTACAAGAGCTGGCAAAAACTATAATAAAAAGAACAAAATTGAGAAAAGGTTAATGAAGTGGACAGAGGATGAAGATAAAATGTTGATAGCAGGTCATACACATAGACCTAGTTTCCCTAAAGTTGGAGAGCCAATGTATTTCAATGACGGAAGTTGCGTTCATCCAAGATGCATTACATCAATAGAGATTGAAAAAGGGGAAATTAGTTTAGTTAAATGGAGTATGATGACAAGACAAGATAGAAGCTTGTATGTAGAAAGAGAAGTACTAGAAGGACCAGTAAAGATAGATGATTTTTTCAAAGGTAGAGAACAAAAATAAGAGGTTAGTGAGACGGAACTGAAATTAAATAAGAGATACTTTAATATAAATAACTTTTTAGGTTTATTAAGAATTACTGAGAATTTTGATTTTCAGTAATTTTTTTGTTTAAAAAAATATAAAAAATAAATGTAAAACTTTAGAAGATATTAAAGATAAAACTTCAGCAGAAAAATTATAAGGCTTTTGGATCATGGAGATTGGAGTGTTAGCTAGAATGAGAAAGGAAGAAGTCGAAAATGTTAAATCATTTATAACAAGAGCTGACGATAAATATAGGGCAAGCTATGGAATAAATCTAGAAAGCCATCCAAGACAATGTATTATTGTAGGTACTACCAATAATAAAGGAGGCTTTTTAAGAGATGTTACTGGTAATCGTAGGTTCTGGCCTGTGACAGTGGAACAAGATAAAGCCTTAAAATCCCCTTGGGATTTGAAAAATGAAGAAATAAATCAAATATGGGCAGAAGCTTTATATATTTATAGAGAAGGAGAAGAACTATACCTAAAAGGAGATTTACTAAAAATAGCTACTAAAGAACAAAGCGAAGCTATGGAAAGTGATGATAGAGAAGGTTTAGTTAGAGAATATCTAGAAAAACCACTTCCAATCGATTGGAAAGATATGAATATACATGAAAGAAGAAACTTTCTTAATGGAGGTAACTTTGGTGAAGTCAAAGTTGAAACTGAACAAAGAAAAGATGTTTGCTCTATGGAGATTTGGTGTGAATGCTTTTGGAGAGATGCTGCAAGCCTAAAAAAGTCAGACTCCTATGAGATAACATCTATAATGTCCAAGATAGAAGGTTGGGAAGCTTATAGCAGAAATAAGACAGGAATTAAGAAGTTTCCTATTTATAATAAACAAAGAGCCTTTGTTAGAAAGGAAGAAGAGAAAGAACAAGCTTCGTAATCAGGTTATGATAGGTAAGGAGATGAGAATATTAATAATTAAGGGGGTAAATGGTATCAGGTGGTAACAATAAATGAGATCGTTACCGATTATTGTTTCCAGTGAGGAAGAGTTTTAGAATAAACAAAAGCGAACCGTATCATAAATAAATGATATTTGTAGTCTTAGGCATTGATATAACTTGCTTAAGGCTATTTTTATAGCTGAAAATACCGTATCATAAGTAAAGTTAAATTTATAAAATATGTTATAATAAGTTAAGTAATATATTTAAAGTGAAAGACAAATTAGATATTTATGGAGGGAAAGTGAATAAAGTATATTTAGATGTAACAAAAAGAGAAAATTGTCCAGCTATATGTATAGGTATAAAAGATACGGAAGTTATTAAATCAGGTATTACTGTTTATCATATGGATTTAAATGATAAAAATGAAACTTATCAACAATATGCTGATGATTATGATATACATTTTATTTTTGATGGTTATATTCCTAAATTATCATTTTATACAGTTCCTCAAGTAGATGTTTTCGCAACAGATAGCGAAGGTGGTTTAATTGGAACTGTTGGTTCATTTACAGATTTACAAAGTGATTTACCAATATGCTATATCAATAAAAATAAAGAGTGTTTTTTAATTGCAAATAGCGGGAAAGAGTTTTTAGAAAGAACTGAAAATTGGAAAAATAATCTTAAACCATACAATGAAGTTGTATTTTATGAATCTAAATTAGAAGCTGAAAAAGAATTGAGATTTATTAATATTTAAGTTCTAAAAAATAATGGGTTTAAATTAATGTTTCATTATAAATTTCAATTTATAGGGAGGACTTTAAATAATGAACCAAAAGATTATGTTTTAAAACCAATCTAATTATATAAATAACAACAAAGCTCTTTATAATTAATTCAAGCATATCCAATACCATCCCTTAACTATGGCCGATTGTTAAAGAAATGATAAAGACAGCAATCGAGAACAAACAAAATCTTGTGGTAGAAGGCTATTACATTCCGTTTGATTGGAAGGAGTGTTTTGATGATGAATATTTGAAAGAGATTCAATATTATTGTCTTGTGATGAGCAGAAAATATATTGAAAATCACTTTTCGGATATAAAGAATTACGCCAATGTAATTGAGAAGCGCATTGATGACTCATGGTGTACAATAGATTCTACGCTTGAAGATAACGCTTACTATCTGGATATGTGCGAAAAATATAACTGTAATTATATTCTGATTGATGATTGTTATCAAGTGGAAGCTAATTTATAAATTCCAATTTGTATTGAAAGGGATAGGATAGAGAACGAGCTAGGGAACAAGCTAGGGAACAAGCTTCGTAATCAGGTTATGAGAAGTGGCAGAAAAGTTTAAAAATCAAGAATTAATATGGAAAATGCTAACGAGCGATAACAAGAATTGAGCTCGTTACTATTCTTGTTACCACCAATAATGAGTCTATAAGTACATTACAGTGGGATTGGTAACAAGGTAACAAGAGTTATAATATGAAATATAAATTATATGCATATAAGATACTCTCATACACGTACACACGCGTAGGGTTTTGAGAGCGCTTGTTACTAAGCTCGTTACCATCCTCTGGCTAGAATGTAGGATTAGTTTACAATTCTTTAGCAATATCATATCCAGCATGAATAGCATCTTTTATTGTTCCAACATTGTTCGCGTCGCCTATAGTGTGATAAGTCATTTGAAGTTCCTTTAATGTATCAGCTAGTGCATTATCTGTGCGGTAGCCTACGGCAAAGATAAGGGTATCGGCATCAGCTATGCAGTGAATTTCACCGTCTTTGCTGTAGTAGATCTTATCTTCTTCTACTTTTTCAACCTTGGCGCTACAGATTAGCTCTATGCCCTTATTCATCATGCGTTGTACAAGTAAACTTCTACCTGCTCCTGTTTCTGTTGCAATAATTTCTGGAGCCATCTCAATTACGGTGACTTTTCTGTTTCTAGGAAGACGATCATAAACTAGAGGTGCTAGGTAATCTGCAGTTTCACATCCTACAGAACCACCTCCAATAATAACTATTTTACGGCCAGGGAAGGCTTTACCACCTAGAATATCATCGGCAGTTGCCCAATGTTTAAAGGCTGTAAATGGTTGGATAACAATAGGTGAAGCACCATTGCTTATAATGACCTCATAATCTTTGAATTCATTTTGTAATAGCTCTTTATCAACTTTACAATTTAAACGGATCTCAACTCCAGCTTCTTTGAGCTTTCTAACCATGTATTGTGTAACCTTTGAAAGATCTTGCTTAGCAATAGGAACAGAGGCTATACGCATAAGCCCACCTAGCTCTTCATTTTGATCACAAAGTACTACATGATGACCTCGTTTTTTTGCAACATAGGCTGCTTCCATACCAGCAGGTCCACCACCAATAACAAGAATTTTTTTCTTTGTGTCAGATAATTTAATAGTATCCTCATTTTCAATTTCAAGAGAAGGATTGATTGTACAAGCTACACGATTTCCAAACATTATACCGTTTAGGCAGCGAAGACATCCAATACATGGACGTATATCCGCATCCATACCTTGTTCAGCTTTATTAGCAAATTCGGAATCGCATAAATTAGCTCTTCCAATCATGCAGATATCTGCTTTACCATTAGCAATTAATTCATCAGCAATCCAAGGCTCTGTAATTCGGCCAACAGTAGCTATTGGGATTGAAGTATGTTTCTTGATTTCTTCTGATAATTTAGCATGAGAACCTTGTTTTGTACCAGGTGCAGGTATTGAACTGCCACGCATGATAGTGGTTCCTCCAGATACATGAATCATATCAGCGCCGGCTTTCTCTAACTGTTTAGCAATGTATATTCCATCGTTAAGATTTAAGCCTCCATCACAGTATTCATCACCAGAAATTCTTACATCAATGATAAAATCTTTTCCACATGTTTTACGAACTTCTTCAATAACTTCTAGCGTTAATTTCAAACGGCCATTGATATCACCGCCATATTCGTCAGTTCTTTTATTATATAGAGGAGATAAAAAACCTCCTAGTAGACCGTGAGCATGTGCAGCATGGATTTCAACACCATCTCCTCCAGCTGTTTTAACTCTTAAGGCTGCTTCACCAAACTGCTTGATAATAACCTTTAATTCAGGTATGGTTACTGGTCTTGGAGCTTCCTTTGCATAGGCAGGTCCAACATTTGATGGAGCAATTAAACGAGGTGTTCCCGGAATAGGGAATGCCATATAAGCAGGATGGAATAATTGAGGAAGTATTTTGGCACCATACTTATGCACAGCATCTGTTAACTTTCTCCAACCAGGAATATAAGAATCATCACTTATGGACATATCTCCAGGTAAATATGTGTAAATAGGTTCAACAGTAGTTACTTCAGTTACAATAAGGCCAACGCCACCTTTTGCTCTTGCAGCGTAATGTTCCACTAAAGTATCTGTTACATAACCTTTATCTGCTAGGTTTGTAGATATTGGTGGCATAAAAATACGATTTTTAACTGTAGTTTCACCAATTTTAATAGGTGAAAATAAATGATTATATTTTTTCATATCCTCATCTCCTTTTTCTTGATATTACCATATTATTCAACTGGTATCCTTGTCATAGCTTGATGTTAAGGGTTAAAATATATCCTCATATTTGAAGATTAAGGACAAAAGGAGATAAGATTAAAGTAAAAAATGACTTATAATAGAAAGTCACAAGGTGGATTTTAAGCGACTTTATTTTAAACTTTAGCAATATCTACAATAATTTCATCATTATAGTGAGTTATAGTGCTTTTTACATCTTTATCTGTTTGAATGGAGCAAAGAATATGTCCTTCTTCCATTTTGATTTTTATACCAGCATTTTCATAAAGGATATTTTCTGATGCTTCTAACAAATGTTCAAGAAGCTTCCTTTGGTTATAATCTATAGACATTAGCTGGTCTTTTTTATCTTCATTAAATTTCAAGTTATTAACAAACTTTTTACGATAATGGCTAGGAACAATTCCATAGAGTTCTTTGAATGCTGTAGTATAGGCTTTAGAATTTGGCATACCACAATCAGCAGCAATTTGCTCAATGGATTTTTTTCCTTCTAACAAAGGTTCTATGGATTCACGAATTCTTACTAGAGCAACATATTTTATAAATGGAATGCCTGTATATTGCTTAAAGAGCTTGGAAGTATAAGAAACGCTGAACATAAGTGTATCTGCTACATCTGTTAAACGTAGATCCTCTTGATAATGGCTATCTATATATTGAATAGCTTTCATATAGTTTTCTCTATGAATGGACTGAAGAGGTAAGCGTTCAATAGGATACTCCATATGATTAGAAGTTATATAAATGACTTCCATCATTATTGTATTTAATTCAAATAAATTGTTGTTACCACGTAATAGAACCCCGATTAATTTACCTATTTGAAGTTTTAATTTTTTCAATAACTTTAGATTATTCTTATCAGTGCAAACAATCGATTCGTAGGAATGTTTTATTTCTCCTATCATTGCTGGTGGAAACAGGGAGAAATCAATATGTATAGTTAAAATTACATTCTCTTCTTTAGAATTTGGGCGAATTATATGAATATCATTTGGAGCAATGATTACTAGTTCATGTTCTTTAATTGTATAAGAGAAATTTTCTGTAATAACTTCATATTCTCCCTTTAAAACGTAGGTTATTTCTAGGCTACTATGACGAGAAAATACCTGTCGACTAAAGCTGTTAATACTTAGGCTTAAAGGATAGCCGAATTTTTGACCTGAAAAATCATAATAATATCTCATATTTTGCATAAAAAACCTCCATTTTATTAGCTGCAGATTTAATGTATTTTTTCTTTATATATAAATTTAAATTATATTACTAATAATAGGTGTTTTTACAAAAATAAACAAGTTTTACTCTTAATCATCAGTGAATGATAAAAGTATTAGCTGAATATCAGCACTAATAATATGATTAACTTTAATAAGAGCTGTTTTATAATTGAAATATTTATTAATAAGTAATATTATGAATTTTAGTAGTATTAATAAGATTTATATCTAAGATAGAGAGGGGAATAAGTTATGCCTATATATCAACTCCCTGATGAGATAATATTTCCTAATCCAGAATTAGCAGAAGAGGATGGATTATTAGCAGTAGGTGGAGATTTAAGTTTTGAAAGATTATTATTAGCGTACTGTAATGGGATTTTTCCTTGGTATAGTGATGGTGATCCAATATTATGGTGGTGTCCAAAGCCAAGATTTATTATAAAACCTAATGAGGTTAAGATATCAAAATCTATGAAGCGAGTATTTAATAGTGGTAAATTTAAAGTTACATTTGATAATGATTTCGAGGGTGTAATAAGAAATTGCAAAGAGCTTAGAGAAAATAAAGAGGGTACTTGGATAAATAATGATATGATGGAGGCTTATATAAACTTATTTAAAAAAGGCTTTGCATCAAGTGTTGAGGTATATAGAGATGAAAAGCTTATTGGTGGTCTTTATGGAGTAAAGATTGGAAAGTGTTTCTTTGGTGAAAGCATGTTTTCAATTGAAACTAATGCATCTAAAGTAGCGTTAATAAGTATCTGCAAAAGACTTGAAGAAGAAGAATATATATTTTTAGATTGTCAAATGCATACTAATCATTTAGAAAGTATGGGCGGAAAGTTTGTAAGCTGGGAAGACTTTAAGTTAATGTTAGAGGATGGGATTAATTAAGCCTGCCACCAAAGTTTTATCTTTATGGGGTAGGCTTTTGGTTTTTACTCAAATAGTTTAGTTATTTTAATTTTGCCAACAGGCTCTTTACCTGCATATATGAAGCCCCATTCACGACCATCTGGGCAATTGTTTCTAATAGAGAAGGATAGATGTTCAATGTTTAAATAAGGATTTATTAAATTATATAAGTCATGATAAGAAAGATGTTTTATAGTTTCACAAAGACTGACCTTTTCTTCTCCTAATTCTTCAACTTCAATTTTATACATTATTTGCCTCCTAAATTTACGGACTATAATACAGAGTTATTATATGAAAGATGTCTTATAAAATTAACAAGTTATATATTAAAAAAAATATTTTTTTAATATAAAATTTATGTTTTTATTTAAAAAGGTACCTAAAGGATAATTAATTATTGTATTTATTAGTGACAAAGTTATTAAGGGTAATTTAAAGTTGAAAAATAAAATTTTTGCTTTGAAAAGGAAACTCGCTACTTATGTAAATTCGTAGGAGTAACTTCAAATTGCAAAATTAAAATTTTGATTTTCAGTTAAAAGGTCCCTAAAGAAAAAATAACTTTTGTATATAGTAGTATAAAAGAAATTTGAAATGAAGCAGAATTAATTGATAAAAAAAGTTTTATATTTTAGGAGGAATTTATAATGGAAAACAATAAGATAAAAAAGATTTATGAGGTTATTAACGAGAATGGAAGAGGATTAAACTTACATGAAATAAAGGCTATGACTGGTGTTGGAAATGGATATAACAGTTCAGTTGGTGATACTACTCCTGTAGTTACTACTACTGATAAGAGTGAGAGAATATGTGATGTAGTAACAAATAGAAGAAGTAATGTAAATCTTCATGAAATAAAAGCACAAACTGGTGCAGGAAATGGCTATAAACATAGTAATATAGTTAATATAATAAATAATATCAGCAATAATATAACTGAGACTTATAATCATAAAAGTCATAAAATAAATCAATTACTAAATAGTGCTAATAGAAGTCTTAATCTTCATCAAATAAAGGCTTTAACTGGAGCTGGAAGTGGATATAGACAATAATAATGTTAAAAAAATAAATAGTGTAATATAAGGATGTTCTTTTTAGAACATCCTATTTTATTATTGACATTAGTTGGATAAGATGTTTCAATATACTTATTAAAATAGTTTTAAAAAGTATTTTAATAAGTGAAAAAAGGAGTTAAAAGTATATGGCAAACTCAGGAACTATAAAAAGTATAAATATAAAAAGTGTTCTTAAGACTTTAAGTGAACATGAGTCTATAACTAAAAGTGATATAGCTAAGTATACAGGTTTAAGTTTTCCAACAGTTAGTACCGTAATAGAGCATTTAATTTATAAAAATGAAGTAAATGAGGTTGGAGTAGAAGATTCTATTGGAGGAAGATGTGCAAAAAAATATAGTTTAAATCCAATGTATGTAGTTTCTTTATTATTATATTTAGAAGGAAATAAATTAAATTGGATAGTAAGTGATTTTTGTAGAAATAAAATAGCTTCTGGGAACTTAAATTGTAAAGATAGAATATTAGAAGAGATGGATGAAATAATATATTCAATAAAATCATCTTATTCTCAATTAGCTAGTATAGTTATTGGGGTAGCGAGTAATGTTAATAACGGTAAAATTATGTCTCATATAGAATATAAAGAATTACAAGGGATAAATATTACTGAGCGTTTTGAAGAAAAGTATGGTATTCCGGTAATTATTGAAAATGATATGAATGTTGCTGTTAGGGGTTACTGGGATAGGCACAGTAGCAATGATATTGAAGTAGTAGTAAATATATATATTGGTGATAATGGAATGGGAGCTAGTATGATTATAAATGGGAAAGTATTGAAAGGGAAATCTAACTTTGCTGGTGAACTTCATTACCTTCCTATATGTGATGATAATATTAAGTATGCTAAAGAAGGATTTGGAGAAAGTGATATTGTTGAATATTACGGAAAGGTAATTCAATCATATGTATCTTTAATAAATCCAAACTTAATAGTCTTATATAATAATGTTTATATAAAGGGCAAGTTAGAAGATATAAAGAATTATTGTAAAGTTAGAATTCCAGAAGAAGCAATGGCAAAAATTATATTATCAGATGAATTTAAAGAGGATTATGAATTTGGATTAAGCATGATGGCTAGTGAATTAATAAATTAAATATAAATAATTGGAGGGGTATATGAGATATTCACATGTTGTATTTGATATTGATGGAACTTTAATAAATTCTGAAAAGGCAGTGTTAAAGTCTTTCCAGGAAACACTTATTACAGAGGTAGGAATAGAAAAAGAATTAGATGAGTTAAAATTTGCTTTAGGCATACCGGGAAAAGATGCATTAAAAATTCTAAATATAGAAAGTAGAGAAGATATATTAGAAAAGTGGGATAATAATTATAATAAATATCTTAATGAAGTTACTCTTTTTGATGGTATAAGACAAGTAATACAAGAGTTAAAGTCTAATAATATAAATTTAGGAATTATAACATCTAAAACCAGAAAAGAATATGAAGGTGATTTTATAAGATTTGGATTAGATTCATATTTTGATGTGGTTATTCGTGCTGATGACACTATAAAACATAAACCGGATGGAGAGCCTATGGAGAAGTATTTAGAGCTTGCCGATGCCAGAAGAGAGGATACTGTATATATTGGTGATTCAATTTATGATATGCAGTGTGCTAAAAATGCAGGTGTTGATTCTATATTAGCTTTATGGGGGGCAAATGATGCTGATAAGTTAACAGCTACTTATAAGCTTAGTAATCCTAAGGAAATTTTAGACTTATTAATTGTTAAGAAGGAATCTAATATGAAATGGTTAGATTGGGCGGTTGAGTTGCAGCAATTAGCTCAGATTGGATTAACTTATTCAAAGGATCCTTATGATTTAGAAAGATTTGAAAGAATTCGTGAAATATCAGCGGAAATTGTTTCTGCACAAAGTGAATTAAACATTGAGAAGGTAAAAGATTTATTTTGTAATGAAACTGGATTTCAAACTCCAAAGTTAGATACTAGGGCGGCTATCTTTAAGGAAAATAAAATATTATTAGTTAGAGAGACAGAAAGTGGCAAGTGGTCATTGCCTGGTGGATGGGTTGATGTTAACCAATCAATTTATTCAAATACAGCTAAAGAGGTTAAAGAAGAAGCTGGACTTGATGTTATTCCAGATAGAATAATAGCAGTTCAAGATAGAAATAAGCATAATACACCAAGGTATGCTTATGGAATATGTAAGGTTTTCGTTTTATGTAATTTAGTTGGAGGAGAATTTAAGCCTAATATTGAAACATCTGAAAGTAGATATTTCGCCTTAGATGAATTACCTAAATTAGCTGAAGAAAAGAATAATGAGGAACAAATAAAGATGTGTTTTTTAGCAGCAGAAGATGAAAATTGGCAAACTATTTTTGATTAATTGGTAAGTTTGAAATAATATACTATATAATTTATAGGACGAATTTTTAAGGTGAAAAAATATGTAAGCTTTGCTTATAAATAAAGAAATATTACTGGGAATCAAGGTTTCCAGTAATATTTAATAAACTAAAAATTCAATTACACACAATTATATATAGTTTTACTTTAAGCTTCGAATGATTCTTCTAGATATTCAGCTCCAAACTTATGCATCATTTCTAAGAGTGGAATCAATTTTCTTCCTGTATCTGTCAAGCTGTATTCAACTTTAGGTGGAACAACAGGATATACCTTTCTATTTATAATATTATCTTCTTCCATACTTTTTAATTGTCTTGAAAGTACCTTTTGGGAAACAGTAGGTAGTTTTTTTTGAAGATCGCTAAATCTAAGAGTACTATAACTTAGATACCATAAAATTAGTATTTTCCACTTACCAGATATTATATCTTGAACTAAAACCATGGGACATTTTGTATATTTAGCACATTTATCTTTCATATAACATTCATCATGCGTATTTAATATTTCAATCATTTTAGATACCTCACATTCATATAGGTGACTTTTTGGTAACTATGTGACAAAAAAGTGCCTTCTTGATAAAAATTTATTTTAACTATATTATACTACTATAGAGAAAATTTTGAAGAGATACTTAATAATAGCTGTACTTTTTAATAAAGAAAAGTAGTAAGATTAATATAGACTTTTTAAAAAAATTTAATTTAAAGTGAGGAATATAAAAATGAGTAAAGTATTATATATAAAAGCAAATGTAAAACCAGAAGGGCAATCAAGAACATTTAAAGTTTCTGATAAGTTTATAGAAGAATATAAGTTACAAAATCCAGAAGATGAAATAGTAACTTTAGATTTATATGAAGAAAATATAGATTTCTTAAAGGGTGAAGATTTAGCTGCTGTTTTTGGACCTAAAAATGATGAAAGTAGAAATCATCCAATTTTAAAATATGCATATCAATTTGCTGAAGCAGATAAGTATGTTGTAGCTGCACCAATGTGGAATTTAAATATACCAGCAATATTAAAGGCGTATATCGACTATGTAAGTGTTACAGGAATTACATTTAAATATACTGCAAATGGACCAGTAGGTTTATGTGAAGGAAAAAAAGCAGTGCATATTGTTTCTAGAGGTGGAGAATACTCAGAAGGACCAGCCGCAATGTTTGAGATGGGCGATAGATATTTAAGAACAATCTTTGCTTTCTTTGGAATAACTGATTTTACTACAATATCAGCAGACAAGGTAGATGTTATAGGTGAAGATGTAGAAGCAATTGTTGAAAATGCAATTAAAAAAGCTCAAGCAACAGCAAGAGAGTTTTAATCATAAAGTTTAAAAAATAAAAAGGTTATGTAATTTAAAAGGCACTAATTTTAGTTAGTGTCTTTTTTGTAATTAATAGAAAGTAGTGATATATATCTAAAAGGTATAGAGTTAAATTTAGCTCTATACCTTTTGTTATTATTTATGAATTAAGTAATAATTTTTTAAGCTCATCAAAATTAGAAACCTCATAAGTAGGTTTTATCGAAGTCTTATTTTCAAGCTTCTTAGGGTTGTACCAACATGTATCTATACCAAAGTTTATTCCCCCTTGTATATCTGAAGTTAAGCTATCTCCTACCATTAAAACTTTAGTTTTATCAGAATAACCTATAGTTTTTAGCGTGTGTTCAAATATTTCTGGGTTTGGCTTTGATATTAATATTTCTTCTGATATTACTACAGCATCAAAATATTTTGCTACAGTAGATTTTCTTATTCTTTTATCTTGAACAGCAGTAAGTCCATTAGTTACTATTGAAAGTTTGTGTGATTTATGTAAATCTTCTAAAAGCTCTATACTGCCTTCGTATAAAAATGATCCATTAGCTAAATGCTCCATATATGCTTTTGCAAACTCTTCAGCATCAAAGCTAACTTCTAGTCTATCAGATAATCTTTTGAATCTGTCTATTTTTAGTTTGGCTTGTGTAATAAGTCCTTCCTCAAATTCTTTCCAGATAGCTGTATTTATTTCTTGATACATTTTTAAATGATAATTTTCATCATAATTAAATCCAAACTGAATCATTGAATTCTTAAAAGCTTCTTTTTCAGATTTTTTAAAATCAAATAATGTTTCATCTGCGTCAAATAATATAACTTCGTATTTCATAATATATCCCCCTAGTTTATATAAATAATTAAATTTTTATTTAATATAAGAATAACATTTTAATAAGATAATTTCTTATATTTATTCAAATTTTTATATTTCTTTACAAGATTATATAAATAAAATAATATATTTATAAAAGTTAGAACATGACATTTGTCATGCCAGGGGGATTTATGAAAAGAATTTTGGAGAGTAGTTTATTAAGTAATTATATAAAAAAACATAATATAGAAAGCATACTTGATGAAGAGATATTGGAGTATGCACAACTTCATTTTTATGAAGAAGGAGAGCATATATTAGAATCTGGTGAAAAACTTAAATATTATTATTTTTTTGTGGATGGAAAAATTAAGGTTCATTATCCCTTTGAGAATGGTAAATCAATGATTTTAAAGTTTTATAAGGATTATAATACAATAGGAGATTTAGAACTTTTAAAAGATATTCCTATAGTTTGCAGTATTGATGCTGTAGAGGATACTTTTATGGTAGCAATACCTTCCGCTGTAATAAAAGAAAAGTTTTTTAATAATACAAGACTATTACATCATTTAGTAGATTCTTTAAGTGATAAACTTTATGGAACTATTAATAATAGTTCATATAATTTTATATATCCACTTATTAATAGATTAGCTAGCTATTTACTTGAAAATTTAAAAGATAAAAATTATATAGTTTTAAACTCATCATATATAGAAATTGCAGAATTTTTAGGTACTACATATAGACATTTAAATAGGACATTTAAAGAAATGGAATCAAAATTAATTATAAAACGCGATGATAAAAAAATATATATATTAGATATAAATCAATTAAGGGATTTATCTAAGAATATTTATGTAAAGTCACTTTAAGACATAATATATCAACGCTTTACTTTAATAGGACATAATATTTAATCAAAATGAGGAAATACTAACCTTATAATTTAAATATTATGGAGGTACTTATGAGTAAAGAACTTCAGAAAAATCTTGGATTCGCTGCTGCTATCTCTACAGTTGTAGGATTAGTAATAGGATCTGGAGTGTTTTTTAAGCCACAGGCAATATATACTGCAACTAATGGAGCACCAGGATTAGGAATAATAGCGTGGATTATTGGTGGACTCATAACTATAGCAGGTGGTCTTACTGCAACTGAGGTATCAGCAGCTATACCAAAGACAGGAGGTATGATGATATATATTGAAGAAATATATGGTAAGCGTTATGGATTTTTAACTGGATGGATGCAAACTGTTTTATTCTTTCCAGGAACAATTGCAGCTGTTGCAGTAATATTTGCGCAACAAGCTTCAGAACTTTTAGGCTCTACTTCAGATAATATGAAGATGGTGTTGCCAATAGCCTTAGGAATAATATTATTAACGGCATTTTTAAATACTGTAGGTTCATCCTTTGGTGGTTACATTCAAACCATAGCAACATTAGGAAAATTAGTTCCATTAGTTTTAATTATTATTTTTGGATTTGTAAAAGGGAATAGTACATCAATATTTAATCCAATGGTAGGCCAAGGAGTGAATTCTGTAACTACTTTAGGACATGTTCTTATAGCTACATTATTTGCTTATGATGGGTGGATAAACGTTGGAGCTATTGCTGGAGAGATGAAAAATCCAGGAAAGGATTTACCAAAGGCTATAGTTGGAGGACTATCACTAGTTATGGCAGTTTATTTAGCTATTAATATTGCATATTTATGGGTAGCACCAGCAAGTGAATTAGCAAAAGTTACTTCACCTGCGGCTCTTGTAGCTACAAAGATTTTTGGACAAATTGGAGGAAAGTTAATATCAGCAGGTATATTGATATCAGTTTTTGGTACATTAAATGGCTACCTATTAACAGGGCCAAGAATACCATATGCACTTACTAAAGATGGACTTATACCTGGAAGTAAAATATTATCAAAAGTAAATAAAGGTAGCTCACCATATAATGCAATATGGTTAGTGGCAATTTTATCTTGTATTTATGCTTTAACAGGACAATTTAATTTATTAAGCGATTTAACTATATTTGCAGTTTGGGTATTTTATGTACTTACATTTATAGGAGTAATTATACTTAGAAAGAAAAAGCCAGATCTTGCTAGACCATACAAGGTTCCAGGATATCCAGTAATACCTATAATAGCTATACTAGGAGGAGCATTTGTTGTAATAAATCAACTTATAACATCACCAATGATATCTTTAGGTGGAATAATTATAACAATTATAGGATTACCTATTTATACATATATGAGTAAGAGAAATAGCTAGATTATTTTGAAGTAGCTGAAAGAAGTAATAAATAATGAATACTTCAAAAGTAAGAGTTAAAAAATGATAGCATTACTATAAAATTTGAAGTTATTTAATTAAATCCGGCAACATAGCAGTTGCTGGATTTAATACTTTTAGGCTCTGCTTTAAACTAATTTTGATAATTAGACTTATAAAAGTTGACAAAGTAATTTGTCCACTTTACTTCTAAATGACTTCTAGGAATTTTTCTTGATATAAATATTTAAAGCCTTTATTAGAAGTATTAAAGCATATATACCTAATACTGCAAAAGTTAATATTAAAATAAGATTCAGATACACCCATATTGATGCAAACAACATTTTCTCTCCTCCTTTTTTAATTAACGAACCAAATATTAAAATTGTTTCTCTATAATTTTACCTTTATCACATTTATCCAATTTTATATTGAGTCAACTGAAACTAATCCTATATACTTTGAATCACCTAATTGTATAAAGATTTCACTATCATCCACATATAGTTCGTGTAATATTAAGAATGTTCTTAAGTAGTTAACTTAAAATATATAATATAATTATGAATTCTAATGAAATTATTATTTTATATTTTTACATCTTTCTTTAATAAAACTTTTAAAATCATTTACCTGTTTAGTATCTAAGCAATCCTTAAATACTATAATATATTGATTCGATTTAGTGAAAAGAAAGTACATATTATGAATTTCTTCTATCCTTACAAATGCATCATATTTTAATTGAACTGTTGCTCCAATAGTTAGATTACTTACTATTGCCCCAATTTCATCAAAAACTACTTTGTAACAATATTCATTTGCTTCTGTGCTTTCCTTCATTATAGAAAGACTCTTTTTGTAAAAAATATTTATAGCTAAAAAATATTCTAAAATAAATACTAAAACCATAAATGCAAAAAATATAGAACCCTTTAATGATATAGGAATGCATATTATAGAAAATATAGCAGATGTAATAGCAAATATTTTAAAAAACCTTTTAGCATTTGGTGATATTGAATATTTTTTTAGTATCTTTAAAACATCTTCATTTAATATTCCTGTTGTCTCAAACATATTATCCCCCTCATTAATCAAATTAACTTACAAACCATTTATTATAATACGACTTGTTAATACTAACATAATTTTTATATTTCAAATTTTACTCTATAATACTAAAAGGATAATCCCCAATTGTATCCCCAGTATCTCCAGAAAATACATGTATTTTTCCTTCTACATCTTTAAAACCATTGACATCTTCTTCATAAAATTTAACTTTATTCCTTGAAGTTTTACCAGCACTTATTTCACTTATAAATAAAGGATCCATCATACTTCCATTGACAGATATCTCTCGTATCTGTGCAACTACATTATCATCAATCTTATTTTCAATTTCTAGCATAATATACGGCCCAAATACATTATCTTCTCCTTGTCCTGTATATATACATTTGATTGCCTCATTATCAATTAATACTAAACCATTATCACTAATATTATATCCTGCACTATTTTCATCTACCAATGCAGCAAACGGATAATTACCAATTGTTTCCCAACCATCTTTGTCAAATACACTAAAAAATCCTTCTATATTTTTTAGTTCTTCAATAGAATCTTTAAAAAAAACAATAGAATCAGTTGCTTTCTCTTTAGGCAATAATTCACACATAAACATAGGCTGAGACATTAGATTATTAACAGATGTATACATTGCTTGTACAACAATTGTTTTATCGATTTTATTTTCAATTTCAACTTTAATTTCCGATCCTTCTGAACTATTCTCATCTATTCCAGTAGATACAATTTTAACTATTTCATTTTCTAACAAAACTTCTGACTTAAATGAATTCTGTTGTCCATCAATTACTTCTTTGCCAGTTTCTATTTCTTCTTCCTGTCTTACATTAAGATTACTATGATTACAACTAACAAATGATACTGTTGCTATTATAAATAATCCAAATAAAATATTTTTAACCATTTAGTACCTCCTCACAAACCTACTCATTATATTAATTTTTTTAATAATACAATTGTGAACTAAAAAACATCGCATATTCATTTAGAAATAGTAGGATGTTTTTTTATTACTTAATATTTATTATTTCAACATTATTAAATTTTCCTAGAAATTCATCCTCAGTATAAGACTTGGTAATTGCAGAGATAGGTATGATTACTTTTGGAAGTGTATCATATTTTGTATCATCTTTTATAATAAATATTTTTTTATTATCTATTACTATCTTAAAGTCATCATCTATAACTCTTTCAAAGTTTCCAGCTATAACTTTTAATATGTTATCAGAAATAATAACTTGCTTTTCTACTTCAAAATTATTGTCCAATTTTAATAAATTTTTATACCAGCGATTTATATTAAGTATTCTAAATATTCTTTTATTAAGTTTTGATATAATTACCGAGATAAACAATAAAAGTGATATAATTCCCAAAAAAATCGATAACGCGTTATTACCTTTAGATGCAAATGCATTCTTTAGAAAAAATAAAATATACCATAATGCAAAAACATAAAACAAAAAGTTTATTATATTAAGTATTCTATATTTCGGTAAGTGTTTTTTTAATTTTTTCTAAGTATAATACCAGTCTTCAAAATCATTAATATCATTTTTAAAGTTTAATACCATAGTTATACTCCATTCATATGTAAATTTAATATTGTGAGATTAAAAATTTTAAGATAAGGTTACAGTATCTATATCTTTAATAGATTCATAGAAGTTTTCGATTTCATCGTTACTTTTAAATATTGATTTATTAATTATTAGGGGTATACAAAATTCAACTCCAGATTTAAACAAAAAATACCCTTTATAACAAATATATATAGTGTTTTTCGTATCTACAATCAATATATCTTTTTTTTGTATCTCTAAATGTTTATCAGATGAAAAAAAGCGTAATAAAGTACTTTCTATTTCAACTCTATCTATTATGGTAAAAGGGTTTGATTTAGCAGTTTCAGATTTATAATAAAGGATCATTCCATCTCTCTTTATTTTATTTCCGGTTAAATCACTATATATTAATACAATAAAAGCTGTAATAAGTGGTATTGCTAATATAAGAAGCTTAGAGTAATAATCTGGACCATATAGATACCCTTCAAATATATTATGTATTGCTAATGGAGCAAAAATATAGAATGAAATTTTAAGTATTATACGTAATATATGTATATATTTATTTCTATATCGGATTTTTTTTACTTCCTGTGACACTTTATACCACTTATTATATTCGTCTAATATATTAAGTTGATTTTCTTGTAGATTTATAAGCATATGTTCCTCCAATAATAATATAAATTCATTTTAATAATATCATGATTTTTTCGTGATATTTGTCGAATAATGCAAGTGAAAATATTTTATTAAAAATCAATTCAATTTTGAGATATCAAAAAAAGTTTTACATAGATTACAATTACTTTTCATTGATATATATAACTAAAGGTAGACAAAACTTTGCCTACCTTCAATAATTCACAATATAATACGATTGTTCAAAACTTTATATTCTCATTATACATAATTTATGGATTATAATTCCACAAAATGTGTAAATGAAGTTAAATTAACATGGTAACTGGAATTAATATCTATGTATTATGTATAATAATTATTGAGAATAAATTATAGTAAGAATTTGTTAAGTATATATATAATAATGATTAGTGAAATAAGTAAGATTAATGGAGGATGAATAATGGGAACGAATAAGTACGATAATGAAAATTTTTTTGATAAATATAGTCAAATGGCAAGATCAATTTACGGTTTACAGGGTGCCGGAGAATGGCATACATTTAAAAAAATGTTTCCTAATTTAGAAGGAAAATCGGTATTAGATTTAGGATGTGGATATGGATGGCATTGTAAGTATGCTGTTGAGAATAATGCTAAAGAAGTTGTTGGTATAGATTCTTCTGAAAAAATGTTAGGTAAGGCAAGAGAGATTAATAATGATGTAAAGATAGAATATATGAATTCATCAATAGAAGAAGTAGTTATTAAAAAAGACTATTTTGATGTTGTAATAAGCTCGCTGGTATTTCATTATATAAAAGATTTTAATAGTGTATGTAAAAAGGTATATGATGGCTTAAAAGATGATGGAGATTTTGTATTTTCTGTTGAACATCCAATATTTACAGCAGAAGGAAAGCAAGAGTGGTATAGTGATGAGGCAGGAGATATTATGCATTGGCCTGTAGATAATTACTTCATTGAAGGTAAAAGAACCAGTAACTTTTTAGGTGAAGAGGTTATTAAATATCATAAAACATTAACTACTTACATAAATACTTTATTAAAGTGTGGTTTTGAAATAAAAGAAGTAATTGAACCAATGCCACCAAAGGAAATGTTAGAAGAAATACAGGGCATGAAAGATGAGTTGCGTAGACCAATGATGTTATTAATTTCTGCTAGAAAGAGAAAGTAATAGATAAAATTAACCTCATTTACTTTTAAAAGAGTAAATGAGGTTTTTATTTAGATTTAATTAATAAGTAAATTAGATATACAAAGAGCAGAAGCACTTAAAGCACCAGTATAATTATGATAGTCTTTAATTATGACATCTTGCTTATTCTGTAAAGCTAGTAAATTAATTTTTTTATCTAAATATTCTTTTAATAGATTTGATAATAAAGGTTCACTGAATAGCTCCCCATGGACAATAATTTTATTGGAATCTATCATCATAGATAAATTATTAATTGTAATAGAAAGATATTTAATTGCTGAATGAAGTATATGTATTATACCTTCATCTCCTAAGCTATATGCTTTTAAAATAGTATTTATTGTTATTTTTTCTTTTTCAGTAACTAATTGTCTTAGGAATGTAGTTTCAGAATTAGCGAAAATAATTTGAGATTTCTTTATTATCCAAGCTTCACTTCCGTATGTTTGAAGACAACCTCTTTTACCACATTCACATAGCTCTCCATCAGGATGAACGATTATGTGTCCTATTTCGCCAACTAGATAATTATCTTTAGAATATAATTCACCATTATACATGTAGGAACAGAACATTCCTCTACCAACATGGAAGAATATAAAGTTATCATCATTACTATTATTGGAGAACAATCTTTCAGCTAATGTCATGCATTTAACGTTATTTTCAAAGAACACTGGTAGATTAATATTATCTAATATAAGTTCAATATTGAAATCTTTCCAAAATTGATTATTGGTAATGATTGATTTTTTTTTATAATCAAAGTGACCAGGTATAGCAAAGCCTATCCCTTTTGGGTTATAGTCTTTACAGCTTTCTATAAATCCTTGCAATTCCTTAAGGTAAAGCTCTGGAGTTAAGACATTAGTGGAATCGTGACTAGTTAATTGAATAACATTTTTCTTAACAACTTCACCTATATTATCAGTTAGACAAAAGGATATATATTTTTGAGATAATTCAGTTCCTATATAAAAGCTATGATTAGGAGATATACCTAATAGTATTTTTTTTCGCCCAGATTTACTTTGCTCAGGAATAACTTCTCCGATCTCATGAATTAAGTTCTGATTAATCATATCACCAGTAATTTCACTAACAGTTGCAGGTGTAATTCCGCTTTCTTTTGAAATATCAATTCTAGAAATAGGACCTTTAGAATAAATTTTATCTAAAATTTTAAATCTTAATTTTTGTTGATTTTTTGTGATTTTCATATTTGTCTCCTTTCTCAATTAATATAAGTATATATTAATTATAATTTATAAACAACTATATGGATAAATTTAAAAAAGATGTTGACAGATTATTACTATTAATATATTATTTAGTTAATAAATAATTATTTATAATTAATGTTCAATATGAAATGGTTTTAATTATATAAATAAATTATTTTTTATAATTAATTAATAAATGGGGGAGAGAAAAATATGAAAAAAGTAAATGAAGTTCTTGAAGAAAAGTTATTGCCGATAGCTGCAAAGTTAGGAAATAACAAAATATTAATTGCAATACGTGATGGTATTACATTAAGTATGCCATTAATTATCATCGGGTCATTATTTCTTGTAATAGCTAGTTTCCCAATCGAAGCGTGGACAAACTGGTTAACTGAGATAGGAATTGATGGGTACTTATGGAAAGGTGTTGATAGTAGTTTCGGACTAATGGGGTTAATTGCAAGTTTCGGAATAGCTAATAGTTTAGCACGTCAATATAATGTTGATGGTGTTTCAGCCGGTATTATATCATTATCTTCTTTTATAGTTGTAACACCTTTTGGTGAAGGTGGAATCCCAGTTGGATTTATGGGAAGTAAAGGTTTATTCGTAGCAATGGTACTTGGTATTATTTCAGCTTTAATTTTCCAATGGTTTATTAATCATAATATCCAAATAAAATTACCAGATGCTGTACCACCTGCAGTTGCTAGAAGTTTTAGTGCTTTAATTCCAGGTGCAGTTATTATTACTTTATGGTTAGTTGTTTTTGCAATACTAGATATGACTGGTATTGGTAATATTCATGAGTTATTACTTAAAGTTTTAGGTGGACCATTAGGATTACTTGGAAACAATATATTTGGAACTGTAATTTCAATATTATTAAATAGTGCATTCTGGTTTGTTGGTATACATGGTGGTAACGTTGTAAATAGTATTCTTAAACCAATTTGGTTAATGAATTCTGATGCTAACCGTTTAATATTCCAAGCAGATAAATTTGCAGAATTACCACATATTATTACAGAACCATTTATAGATAACTTCGTATATATGGGTGGCGGTGGTGCCACAATCGGTTTAGTAATAGTTATTGCTATTATGGCAAGACGTAAGAAAGCTAGTCAAATTACTAAAACTATGGCTCCATTAACATTAACACCTGGTCTTTTCAATATTAATGAACCAGCTATGTTTGGATTACCAGTTGTAATGAATATTTCATTATTAATACCATTTATATTAGCACCAGTGGCCAATGCTATAATATGTTACTTTGCAATGTCAACAGGATTAGTTGCTAAAACTACTGGTATTGCAGTTTCATGGACAATGCCACCAATTATCAGTGGATTCCTAACAACTGGAGGACATATAAGCGGAGCTATTTTACAAATAGTATGTATCATTGTTGACATAGCAATTTACTGGGGCTTCTACAGAACAGTGGAAAAACAAAACTTAGAGTTAGAGGCAGCAGAAAGCGATATAACAGTATAATGAACTGAAAATTTAGGAGGATTAGATTATGGGAAAAAGACTTATTAGTGCAAATGCTTCAGAAATATTAGAAATGACTGCAGCAGAATTAAAACAAAGTATTAAAGCTAGTGAAGGAAGGGTTATTCTTTCAGAGAACGTAGCACCAAGAGAATCATTTATAGGAGATATTACTAATTCTGAAATTGCTAGAGCTTTTGGAGCAGATTTAATTCTCCTTAACGGAGTAGATGTCTTAAATCCAGTTATTTTTGGATTAGATGTAAAAGAAGGGTCATTTGTAGCTGAATTACATCGTTTAGTTGGACGTCCAATAGGAGTAAACTTAGAGCCAGTAGATTTAGAGGCAGATATGGCTGAAGATCGTTTAACGATAAGCGAAGGTAGACAAGCTACTGTTAAGACAATTGAAGAGATTGAAAGACTTGGTATGGATTTTGTTTGCTTCACAGGTAACCCAGGTACAGGGGTAACAAATACAGAAATAGAAAAGACAATTAAGTTAGCAAAAGAAAAATTCTCAGGATTAATTATTGCAGGTAAAATGCACGCTGCAGGTGTTGATGAGCCAGTTGCTGATATAAAAGCTATTGAAGGATTTATTGAAGCAGGTGCAGATGTTATCTTAGTTCCAGCTGTAGGAACAGTACCTGGATTTGATGATAGTGAGCTAAGAGAAGTAGTTAAATTATCACACAGTAAAGGTGCACTTGTATTAAGTGCAATTGGAACTAGTCAAGAAAGTTCTGATGAAGATACTATTAAGCAAATAGCTATTAGAAATAAGATTTGTGGAGTAGATATTCAACATATTGGAGATGCAGGTTACGGTGGGATTGCACCATATGAGAATATTTTTGCTATGAGCAAGGCGATTCGTGGGGTACGTCATACTGTATCAATGGTTGCACGTTCAATTAATCGTTAATGAAGAAACAGATAAACATTATAAAATATATGGTAAACAAAGGGGGAAATATTGATGAATAGAAAGAAAATATGGAGAATGATCACTGCTATGACGATGGTATCATTCATTGGAATGAATACTATTATAAAAGCTGATGTTAACAGAGAAAATACTGTATCGACACAGTATGATTTAGTAAATCTTAATAAAAATGGTAAGAACTTAATCAAAGATAGTGGATTTGAACAAAGAAGTAACTGGAAGACAACAGGGGATGGTAAATTTACAAACTATGAAGGTGCTGCTTTAACAGGTGAATGGTGTGGATTATTACCTTCAAACACTGGTAATGCTTCTGTTTACCAAGTCGTAAATGTAAAACCTAACACGGAATATATTGCTAAGGCAAAGGTTTTACTTGCACAAGAAGGAGCAACAGCATTTTTTAATGCTAAATCACCAGATCTTAGTTCGTCAATAGAAGGTGCTGAAGTTACTATTTCTTGCACTAAAGAACAAGAATGGCAATATCAAGATATAGAACTAAAATTTAATAGTGGAGATAAAAGTCAAATAGGGCTTGCTGTTATGAAATGGACAGAAGATAACACTAGTGCAACTTATAAAGGTCAAGTTTATGTAGATGACGTACAATTATTAGAAAAGAATTCTGATGGCGTTGAAGAGAGCTATGATATTGTTTGGGCAGATGATTTCAACGAACCTCAATTAGATTTATCTACATGGGAATATGAATTAGGATCAATTCGTGGAATAGAACAACAACACTATGTTGATAGTGAAGAGAATGTTTTCATGAGACAGAATCAAGAAGGTGGAGAATTAGTTTTAAAAGCTACTGATAGACCGACAGAATTACAATATAATAATCCACGTGATGCTTCAAGAAGAGTTATTTATAACTCAGGAAGTGTTAGAACTCATGGTAAAGAAGAATTTTTATATGGCCGTATTGAAATGAGAGCTAAACTGCCAGAAGGGCAATCAGTATTCCCAGCATTTTGGACATTAGGATCAGATTTCACTTTAGATGGAGATGTTAATAGTGAACAAGGGTATGGATGGGCTCGTTGTGGTGAAATCGATATTATGGAGTTAATAGGTTCTGGTGAAGGTGGAGCTGGAAATAAAACAGTATATCAAACAATTCATACACAAGATGGAACAGATGATGGTTATAAAAAGTTTGGTGGTACTTCCTATACAATATCAGAAGACTTCAACGATGAATATCATATATTTGGAATGAATTGGTCAAAAGGAAAAATAGAATGGTATGTAGATGATCAAATAGTTGCTACAGTTAATTATGCAGGTGATCCAATTGGAGAAAAATGTTTAGATAGACCACAATATATTCAAATGAATTTAGCAATGGGTGGAGCATGGCCAGGACCAATTGCACCAGGTTTAGCTGGAACTGAGTATGCTATTGATTATGTTTACTATGCACAAAATGAGCAACAAAAAGCAGATGCAGCAGAATACTATAGTAATTCACCAAAAATATTAGGATATGATGATATATCTATTTATGAAGGTGATACAGATTTATTATCTAATGTAGCAATAAGTGATAACGTGGATATTGATTTCTCGGTAACTGATTCACCACAATTTTCAATAAAAGAAGAAACTGCGACATTAGGAAATGGGCTTACAAGTGTAGATTTATTATGTAAAGGGAAAAATGATCTTAATAAATTAGCTAATCTACCTGCTGGTGAGTATTCTTTACATTATACTGCATTACCAAAAGGTTTAAAGTATGATTCAAGTGTTAGTGGGGTAGAAGTACCAAGTGCTAAAGAAAATTATAAATTTGATAGAAAAACAGTTAATCTTACAATTAAAGAGCGTAGTTTACAAACAGATTTAGAAAATAGTGAATTATCTTTAGATGGATACGTAAATGATACCTTATCAACAATAGCATTACCTAATGGTTGGACTTGGGATGAACCAGAGACTATTATTAGTGAAAATATGTCAGAGGTAAGTGTAACATTTAATAAAAATGGTTTTGAAAAAAGTGAAAATGTAAAAATAAATGTACAAAAATCTGTAACTTTAGATCAATTAAAGAAAAGTGTTTTAGAGGCTAATGAATATTTAAATCAAACAGATGAGTATACTAGTGAATCATTAGAAAAACTACAAGTTGCAATTGAAAATGCAAATACTATTTTAAATGATGAATCGTTAGCTACACATAAGAATATTACTAAGGCATTTAAGGCAATTGATGAAGCAATTAATGGGTTAGTTAAAAATGAATCGGATCCAAAACCAGAAGATCCAAAACCAGAAGATCCGAAGCCGGAAGATCCAAAACCTGAGGATCCAAAACCTGAGGATCCGAAACCAGAAGATCCAAAGCCAGAAGATCCAAAACCTGAGAATCCAAAGCCGGAAGAAGTAAAGCCGGAAGTATCTAAACCAGATAAAGGAAATAATAATTTAGTTCAAACTGGAGATATGAGTTCTTTAGGAGTTACAGCTACAATGCTTGTAGCATCAGGCACAACTATTTTCTTAGCGAAGAAACGTAAACAAAAAAAATAATATGATTAATTACATGTATTCATATAGGATTAAGGACAATTATATTAAATAAGTAAATAAAACAATATTCTAAATATAACCAATCACTTTTGTGATTGGCTATATTTATTTAAGATTAAATAATATAATTATAATATGTAATACTGATATTACTAATACATGTTGAAAAGTTGATGGTGAGAAAATGAAAAAATTATTGAATAAATTATTAATTTATATTATGACAGTAGTGTTTATATTATCATTATATAACTTATATAAAATTTTTAATGAGTATAAGAGAAATAAAGATACATACAGAGAAGTTGTTGATATAGTTGTAAGTGATGATGAAATATCTATAAAAAATGAGGAGTATAATAGACTAAAAGAAATAAATGAAGATTATTT
>NZ_JACOOO010000035.1:0-96249 GCF_014287825.1 Clostridium hominis | reverse complement strand
GGAAGGGATAAACGCTGAAAGCATCTAAGCGTGAAGCCTACCTCAAGATGAGATTTCCCATAGCATAAGCTAGTAAGACCCCTTGAAGAACACAAGGTTGATAGGTCAGAGGTGTAAGTATGGTAACATATTTAGCTGACTGATACTAATAGGTCGAGGGCTTGACCAATAAAGATATAAATTCATGTGCAATTTTCAGAGAACATACTCTGATTAATAATCCGCGATAGCTCAATGGTGGAGCACTCGGCTGTTAACCGATAGGTTGGAGGTTCGAGCCCTCTTCGCGGAGCCAAAGTAAACAGAAACAGTTATGTTTCTGTTTATTTTTTTACCTTTAATTACTTTTGTAACCTTTTTGTAACCTTTTTGTAACTATAAATAGTTATTTTGTAATGAATTAAGGAAGTTTAAATAATATAATCTAATTAAGGGAACAATTAAAGTGATTAAGGGGAGTTAAACTTATGAAAAACAATAGTAGCTATAAGCATTCAAATAAATCAAGAAAAAGAAATAAAAAAATAAATAGATGGATTAGAGTAACTATAATAGTATTTATTGCAGTTATATTAAGCACAGTAGTTTTAAAATCAGTGGATACAATGTCATTAGGAACTAATAAAGACACTACTGTAGACAATAAGGATAATGTGAATGTAATTAGAGATGATCAAAAAGAATTAGCAGAAAACAACATAACTATTAATGAATCAGATAATGTAGATAACACGTCTGGAAATGAAGAAAAATTAGAGGATAATCAAATAGTGTACTTGCCATTAGAAGCTGATAATAATGCTACAGATGCTAGAGAAGTTCAAAGTAGATTAACAGAGTGGAATTATCAGAGAGAAGACAATGAAAAAGTTGCATATTTAACATTTGATGATGGCCCATCAGAATATGTTACAGATGAAATATTGGATGTACTAAAAGAAAAGGATGTAAAAGCTACATTTTTTGTATTAGGAAGTATGGTAGATAAAAACGATTATGCTAAAAAGGCATTAAAAAGAATAGTTAAAGAAGGACATGCAATTGGAAATCATGGGTATTGTCATAGATATGATGTATTGTATCCAGGGAATGTAGTTAATGTAGATAGTTTTATGGCTGATATGAAAAAGTCAGAAGATGCTATGAAAGAAGTATTAGGAGATAGCTTTAGCACTAGTGTTATAAGATTTCCTGGTGGACATGGTTCTTGGGATACATCAGCTATAGATCCTGTTTTACAGGAAAAGGGATATTCATATATTGATTGGAATACTTTAAATGGAGATGCAGAAAGCCAAGGCTTAAGTTCTGAGCAGCTACTAGGTAGACTAAAGGAAACTGTAAGTGACTTAGAAGGAAATAATGATGTTATAGTAGTTTTAATGCATGATACAGATGAAAAGCAAAGCACAGCACAGTATTTATCAAACGCTATAGATTATTTAAGAAGTCAAGGATATGAATTTAAAACATTAAAATAAAAATAAGTGTCGAATAGGTAGTAGAAACTATTTATTCGGCATTTTTTATATAAAATATAAGCATAATAAAGAAAACTTCATCTTTAAATAAATATGTTAATTAGAGAGATGATATATTTTCTGGTTGGTTTATAGAAAATAATAGAAAAAGTGTTATATAATTATATACAGTGGAGGTAGAGAAGTGGATAAGATATTATTAGTAGAAGATGAAGCTAGCATAAGAGGATTTTTGAAAATAAATTTAAAAAGAAATAATTTTGAGGTATTAGAAACTGATAATGGTGAGGAAGGTTTAAGAATAGCTTCACTTGAAAGGCCTAAGATAGTTATTCTAGATGTTATGTTACCAGGTATAGATGGATTTGAAGTATGTAGAATATTAAGAGAAAAAATAAGCGATATAGGGATAATTATGCTTACTGCTAAAGGTCAAGATATGGATAAAATAATTGGATTAGAATATGGAGCGGATGATTATATTGTGAAACCATTTAATCCTATGGAAGTAGTACTAAGAATAAAAGCTATATTAAGACGTATAGATAAAGAAGATGATGAAAGTGAAACACTTAAGGATGGACCATTTAAAATAGATTTATATTCACAAAAGGTTAGTAAGAATGATGTGGAGCTAGATTTGACTCCGAAGGAGTATTTACTTATGAAGCTATTTTTAGAAAATCCTAAAAAAGCATTTACAAGAGATGAATTGTTAAATATATTATGGGGAAAAAATTATTTTGGGGACTTAAAGATAATAGATGTTAATATAAGAAGATTAAGAGCAAAAATAGAGGATGATTCATCTACACCTAAATATATAGAAACAATATGGGGAACAGGATACAGATGGAATGGTAAAGAAAATGACTAGCATAAGAAATAAGCTTATAAAGAACTTTTTGATAGTAGTTATATCAACAGTAATAATTTTAGATATACTAATGATAATTTTCTTTAAGGAATATTATTATAACAATAGACAAGAATTTTTAACAAGTCAAATTGAATCATCAATAAACTTTTATGATAAGTATTTTTCAAGTCAAACATTAATACAAAATATCTATGACAATATAGATTCTTTTTGGAACAACATAAATGCACAGGTAGAAATATTAGACCCAAGCGGAAAGCTGCTTATGGATTCTATAGGAATAAGAGATAATGAGTTGTTACACACTCCTGATATAGCAAAAGCTATGAATGGTGAAACAGCTAGATGGGTTGGCAAAAGTGATTATTATAAAGGGAAGATAATGATTGTATCTCATCCTATAATAACAAATGGTGAATTAA
Source organism: Clostridium hominis (assembly GCF_014287825.1). Taxonomy (NCBI): domain Bacteria; kingdom Bacillati; phylum Bacillota; class Clostridia; order Eubacteriales; family Clostridiaceae; genus Clostridium; species Clostridium hominis. The sequence continues at coordinate 93,466 of NZ_JACOOO010000035.1, read as the reverse complement.
ATGGAATAATGAGAGTTATATCGTCATTAGAGGATATAGATAATACAATAAACTCCTTTATAGTATTATTTTTAGTAATATCTTTTATAGTTATATTAATAGGCTTAATATTGAGTATATTAATGGCAAAGTCTATTGTAGATCCTATTAAGTCAATAACTAAAGTTGCTAAAAAGATGGCCGGTGGAGATTTAAATGTCAAAAGTTCTATATATAATAATGAAGAAATAACTCAATTATCGAACACATTGAATTACATGGCATCTGAAATTGAAAAGAGAGAGAAACTTAAAAATGATTTTATATCTTCAGTATCACATGAATTAAGAACACCTCTTACAGCAATTAAGGGGTGGGTAATTACTTTAAATGATGATGCAACAGATAAAGATACACTGAAAATGGGGTTTGACATAATTGAAAAAGAAACTGATAGGCTTACAATTATGGTAGAAGAGCTACTAGATTTTTCAAAGCTTGTAAGTGGTATAGTGCAGCTTAGTAAAAGAAGTGTAGATATAATAAGCTTTGTAACTCATATTGATAATTATATGAAGCCTAGGGCGTTAAATGAAGGAATAAATTTTACTGTAGATATAAGTGAAAATGTATATAAAGGATTTTTTGACTATAATAAAATGAAGCAAGTTCTAATAAATATATTAGATAATGCATTTAAATTTACTGATAAAGAAGGTAAGGTAATCTTATTAGTAGATCAAAATGAAGATTGTGTAAAGTTTACTATTATAGATACTGGAATTGGAATAAGCTCAGAAGAGTTGCCAAGGGTAAAAGAAAAATTTTATAAAGGTAAAAATAGTAACTCTAAAAATGGAATTGGATTATCTATATGTGATGAAATAATAAAACTTCATAAAGGAACCTTCAATATAGAAAGTGAACTTGGAAAAGGAACATCTGTTAAAATTACTATTCCTAATATTAAGGAGGAGAAATAATATGAAATATAAGAATGTTTTAATATTACTTCTTCTTAATATAATGCTTGTAGGATGCTCAAATAATATAGGCAGTAATAACTTAGATGTAATATTAGATGATGCGTTTAAGTATAAGGGAACGTGGAGGGTAGAAAGTTATTCTAGCATATCAGAGGATGGATATAATGAGATTGAAGATTTAACAGGCAAAGAAGTTCAGATAGAAAAAGATTCTATAAATATATTTAACTCCATAGTTGCTAATGTTAGATATAAACTAAAAGTTGTAGATAAGAGTTACGTTATATCATATGAAAATAATCTTACGGCAGAAAAATTTATGAGTTCAAAAGATAGTTTAGATATTATTTCAGCTATAGATAATAATATGACATTATGTGAGTTTATAATTTTAGATGATAATAATATCGTTATGATATATAGGTCAGAGTTAATATATTTAAAGAAAGTAAGTAGTAATACTAATTTTACTGTTAACAATGGTAATATAATTAATGATTCATCTATTAATGAAAGCAACAATAGTGATGTAGGAGTTATGATTGGATTAAAGACACCAAGAGTTTTAGATGAAGATGGTAACTATACAGAAGATGAATATAGGACTATATGGATAAGTTACAAGGATGATGATATAAATGCTATATATGAAAAAGAAAATATCATTTTTCCTAGAATGAATGGGATCTGGTCAATTAATGCTAAATATAGTGAAATAAATAATAAACACTTTGATTATTTTGAAGTAACTACATTAGAAGGAAAAGTAACTAGCAATAGTGAATATAGTAAAGAAGTAAGTAGTTATAAGAGTATAAATTTTATAGGAAATGATTATATAGCCTTAGAAAGTTATAATGGAGAAAACTTTATAAATGAATATCACGATTATAAAATTGTGCCTGTAGATAATATTAATTCTAATGAAGGATTAAGTGTAGATCAAATATTTAATAAGGATATAAAAGATCTATTTAATACTGATTTTAAAAATGCTTATGAAAATATAACAGATGAAGATAAAAATAATTATAATAATTCTGTAGATTATACCAATATTACAATGGCTAGAAATGATGGTAGATGGATATTAAGAGGTAAGATTAGAGCAGTAGAAGAGAACAAAGAAGGAAAAGATTTTAATGTATCTATTGATCCTAATAAGAAGTTAATTAATTTTAATTCTTTATTGGTACCATGGAAGATATTAAAAGGAGAAGTACCTTTTTTATCAGATGCATATACTTCTCCTAATGGAGAAATAGCATTAGTTAGATATAAAAAGTATTTAAGTGTATACAGAATTGAAAATGGTCACTTACAAGGGTCACCATTAATAAATATACCACTACAAAAAAATGAAAGAATAATAATGGCAGAGTGGTGTACTAGTGGGTATGTAGATGAATGGCAAAAAGCTTTTAATGATGGAAGCGAGATATATATAGAGGAGGAATAGAATGTTATCAAGAGAAGTAGCACAAAGGGTTTTAGGAAGATGTTTAATTACAGGAGGAGACTTTGCAGAAATATTTGAAGAGGATACTATAAATAATACTATAGGAATTCTCAATGGAAAGGTTGAAAATTCTGTTGGTGGAAGAAGCTATGGAATAGGAATAAGAATATTTAAAGGGTTAAAAAGCGTTTATGCTTATACAAATAATAATAGCTTATCATCATTATTAGATGTTGCTTACAAAGCTGCATTAGCACTTGGTGAAGCAAAGGAAGAGAAAAATATAGTATTAGACTGTACATCTATAAAAAGTGCACATCCTATTATACATATACCATCTAGTATTGGTATAAATAAGAAAATAGGAGTTATGAAGATAGCTTATAATGCTGCTAAAGATTATAGTAGTGAGATATCCCAAGTTGGAGTGAATTATATAGATAAAGAACAAAATGTATTAATTGCTAATACTGAAGGTTTATATGTTGAAGATAAAAGAGTTAGAACAAGACTTGCAATAAATTCAGTGGCATCTCTTAATGGAGAAAATCAAACTGGATTTGAAGGGCCAGGAAGACATATGGGCTTTGAGATGTTTAATTATATAGATCCAGAGTATTATGGAAAAGAAGCTTCAAGGATAGCTTGCACAATGCTACATGCTAAAAATTGTCCTGCAGGAAAGATGACAGTAGCAATAGATAATGGATTTGGTGGAGTTATATTCCATGAAGCTTGTGGACACTCATTAGAAGCAACTTCAGTAGCCAAAGGAAATTCAGTATTTACTGGTAAACTTGGTGAGCAAATAGCGTCAACTAAGGTAACAGCTATTGATGATGGTACAATTCCTAATGCATGGGGTTCATTAAATATAGATGATGAAGGTAATAAAACTCAAAAGAATGTTCTTATAGAAAATGGTATTTTAAAATCTTATATGATAGATAAATTAAACGGTAGAAGGATGGGAATGGCTCCAACCGGAAGTGGAAGAAGACAAAGTTATAAGTATGCGCCAACTTCAAGAATGACTAACACTTATATAGCTAATGGAGAGGATTCACCAGAAGAAATAATAAAGTCTATAAAGGATGGATTATATGCTAAGAAGATGGGTGGAGGTTCAGTAAATCCAGTTACAGGTGAGTTTAACTTTGCAGTATCAGAAGGATATATAGTTAAAAATGGAGAGATACAAGAACCAGTAAGAGGTGCTAGCTTAATTGGTAAAGGTAGCGATATACTTATGAACATAGATATGGTAGGAAATAATATGACTCAAGGTCAAGGTATGTGTGGCTCATCATCAGGAAGTATACCTACAAATGTTGGGCAACCAATGATAAGAGTAAGTGAAATAACTGTAGGTGGAAGATAGGGGGTATATTTATGGAATTAAATCAATTTGTAAATGAATTATTTGATAAAGCAAAAGAAGTTGGTTTTGCTGAATGTGAAGTATATTATGTTGATAAAGAAAGTCTTAGCATAGGAGTTTATAAAGGTGAAGTAGAGAAGTACAATTTAAATAATTCTTATGGACTGTCTTTTAGAGGAAAGATAAATGATAAAATAGGATATTCTTATACTGAAATATTAGATAAGGATGCTATAGAGATGCTTGTAAGAAGTGCTAAAGAAAGCGCTTTATCTATAGAAAGTGAAGATATTCAGTTTATATATGAGGGAGATAAAGAATATAAGGATATTAGCACTTATTATCCTGAATTAGAGAATATAGAAGCTGATAAGCTTATAAATATAGCATTAGGAATGGAAAAGGAAGCTAAGGAACTTTCAGATAAGGTAACAAGCTTTGGCGGTTGTGCAGTTAGCTATAGCTCAGGAAGCTATGGAATAATTAATACAAAAGGATTAAATTTAAAAAACAAGTCTAATATATTAACTGCATATGTAGTACCTATACTTACAATAGAAGATAAGATGTATGATGGTTTCGGATATGTAGTAGCAAAATCATTAGATGAAGTAGATGTTAAGAAGATAGCTAACCAAGGTATAGAAGAGGCTCTATCTAAGGTAAATGGAAAGAGTGTTGAATCAGGTAACTATCCAATAGTAATAAAAAATGAAGCCATGGTATCTTTACTTTCAACTTTTGCAGGAGTATTTAGTGCAGATGCAGCTCAAAAAGGATTAAGCTTATTAAAAGATAAAGAAGGAGAAGTTATTGCAAGCTCAAATGTATCTTTAGTAGATGATCCACATTTAGAAGATGGATTAGCCACTGTAGGATTTGACGATGAAGGGGTTGCGACTAAGAAGACTTACTTAATAAAAGATGGTAAGTTAGAAACTTTACTTCATAATTTAAAGACAGCTAATAAAGCAGGTGTAAAGTCAACTGGTAACGGATTTAAGGGATCTTATGCATCGCCTATATCAGTTTCACCGACTAACTTATATATTGAACCAGGACATAAGGATTTTGATGGAATAATATCATCAATAGATAAAGGATTAATAATTTGTGATTTTGCAGGATTACACTCAGGAGCTAATTCAATAACTGGAGACTTTTCTCTAGCAGCAAAAGGTTTCTATATTGAGAATGGTAAAAAGACATTTCCTGTTGAACAAATTACTATAGCAGGAAATTTCTTTGATATGTTAAAAAATATTGACGAAGTAGGAAGTGATTTATTATTCCCTATGAGTAGTGTTGGAAGTCCATCTGTTAGAGTAAATGGGTTAGCAGTAGCTGGAGAATAATAATTTACAATATATGTAAAAAGAGATAGAATTAAATTAAGAATCTGTTATATAGCTATTTATAAATTTTACATATATTTATAAATAGCTATAAATTTTTTGTTGAGGTATTGTTATGAGGCATTTATTTATTATTAATCCTATTGCAGGTAAAGGTAGTGCAATTAAATATAAAGAGATAATAGAAGAGTACTTTAAAGATAAAGATGAATGTTATGATATAAGAATTACGGAAGGACCAGAGCAAGCTACAGATATAGTTAAAAATTACGATTATAGTGAAGAATGTAATGTATATTCTGTAGGTGGCGATGGAACATTAAATGAAGTTATAAATGGATTGATAGGTAAAAATGCCTCTTTAGGCATAATACCAGCAGGGTCAGGAAATGATTTTGTTAGAACTTATTTAGATAAAAGTAAATTAACCAATATTCTTAAGGAGACTATAGAAGGTAAAAGTAAAGAAATAGATATAGGATGTATAAATAATAAATATTTTATAAATATATCGGCAATTGGGTTTCCTGCTGATGTTAATTTAAATGCTAAAATATTTAAAAATCAATATGTTATATCAGGCTCTTTAGCTTATATATTAGGAGCTATAGTATCATTATTTAAGTTTAAATATGAGAAAATAAAGTTTATAATAGATGGTGAAGAAATTGATGATGAAATGTTCTTAGTTGCTCTTGCAAATGGACGGTATTATGGAGGCGGGATAGTTTTAGCGCCTGATGCAGAAATATCAGATGGAACTCTAGACTTTTATGGAATAAAAAAAACTAATCCTTATAAAATTTTAAGGTATCTAATAGCATTTTTAACTAAGAAGGATATTAGAGAGTTTAAAGATACTTATTATAATAAATGTAAAACATTAAAGATAATATCTGAAAAAGAGATAATAAGTAATATAGATGGAGAAATAATAAAGGCTAATGAATTTAATTTTGAAATAATACCAAAGGGGATAAAACTTATTATACCTAATGATGATGGTATGGAGGGATAAAATGAAGGAATACAGTTTAGTAATTATAGGCGCTGGGGCAGCGGGACTTCTAGCAGGGATTGCTGCATTAGAAGAAAAGATTGAAGACGTATTAATAATAGAGCAAGAAGAAGATTTAGGAGGAAACCTAAATTTATTTATAAATAATGATTTTGGAGAATTCCATTTAGGAGAGAATGTTCCTGGGCCAGCATTCGCGAGCATATTAATTACAACTTATGTTAGTCTAAATGGTCAATTTAAAAATAATACAAGAGTTATAGAAGTAAGTGATGATAGAAAGATTAAATATGTTAATCCATATGAAGGAGAAGTAGAGATAAAAGCTAAGAAAATAATATTAGCTTCTGGATGTAGAGAAAAATACACAGGTAATATAATTGTACCAATACATAAATATACAGGTATATTTTCAACAGCTTCAGCCCATAGATTAGTAAATTTCCAAGGGTTATTACCAGGAAGAGAAGTAATATTATCAGGCAATACTGTATGGTCATATATTTTGGCTAGAAGATTGGTTATTGAAGGAGCTAAGGTAAAAGGAATAATAACATCAAGGGAAAGCGTAAGTGAAGATCTTGCAAAGATAATAGATGGATTTGATATACCTGTTATTTGTAATAGTAAAGTCATTGAAGTTGGTGGTGGTGAAAGGATAGAATGGGCTAGAATAGAAAATTGCACTAAAAAAGAAGAATCTAAAATAATAGAATGTGATTCATTAATACTAGCAATAGGATATTATCCTGAGATTGATTACCTAAAAAACAGTACAATTAAGATAAATAATGAATGTTTACAGATTGAGAACTACAAGACTTCTGTAGAGGGAATATACTGTTGTGGAACTATTGTTCACGGTAGAAATGGATTGTTTAATAGTGGAGAAGAAGGATATAAGGTTGGGAAAATAGTATCTGCACAACTTAAATAAAGTACGGAGCACTTTGATGAAAAATTTGACTTTGTCAAAGGTGAAAAGTCAGCTGACGCTGAGGGGAAAAGTTAACTTCGTGATGGGGAAAATATTGCCTTTGGCAATAGTGAAGAGTATCAGATTATTAGCACTTTTCACCGCTACGATAGTAGCCTTTTCATCTCCACGAAGTCGACTTTTCACTTGCGTACTTAGTGAGTACTTTCCTTTAAGAACTCGTTTAACATAAGTTGTTGTCCTTGTGGATTTAAATGTATTCCATCAAGATAAATATTTTTTTGTATATTATTTTTTGTTAAAGAATAAAAATCAATGTAATTACAATCATAATTATTACAAAGAGAAATAAGGCTTTCTTTTAAAGTAGGTAATGACTTTTTACAATAATCATATGTAGGTGATGGCATAAATAAGTTATAAGCATCTTCTACTATTATATCTGGTGGAATTCCTATAATTATTGATGAATTAATTGATTTTAAGTCTTTTATCATTAATTCTATATTTGATACTATAGATGATATTGATCTATTACATAATAAATCATTTGTACCACCCATAATAAATGCTTTCTCAGGGATAAAAGTCATAACATCTTTATCAAATCTTACAAGCATATCAGTGGTAGTACTACCATTAATACCTTTATTTATTATGTTTAAGTTAGTGTTACTTTCGAATAATGTAATCCAACAATCTTTTTTGTTTACTCCATAGCCAAATGTTAAGCTATCTCCTAAAAAAACGAAGTTATTTTTCATAATATATCTCCTTAGAATAGTTTGGTAAAGCAAGTTCTACATATGATAGTTTTTCCACCATCAGCTTTTACGCAGGAACTAATATCTACAGTTTTATTACAAATAGAGCAAATATTATTTGAATATTTGACCTTTTCTTCATTTTTCTTTATGGGAGCTTTTGCAGATTTTTTTAATGAGGAATATAGGATCTTATCATTTTCTTCAGAATTTTCTACTAATGAATAAGATAATGAATACTTGCTTTCAGCAAAAAGTTCGAGTTCAAATCTAGGATTTTCCTTATCATAAAATTCTTCTACAACAATTCTTCTTATTTGAGCATCATTTACTATTAGACCGCTTTTCTCTATTCCATCAAAAATACTTTTTGTAATGTTAGCTGTATCTGGATGACGCTTTTCACTTTTATAATAAACTTTCAAAATTGCAATTAATGATTCTTCAAATATTATAGTAGGATTTTGGCTTCTAGCATAATAAGCTATCTCTTCTTCGTATAATGCATATTTATCATGAGCCTTACCAGTATTATAAGGTAGAATAGCTCTTCCATCTTTATTATGTAGTTTAAAGTTTGACTTTGAAATTGGTGACCCAGGAACAATAACTTTAGCATATGTATTCATAAAAATCTCCTTAAAAATCCAAAAAATGAAACAAAAAATGATGAATAATTTATTTAATAAGTATATAATATTCGTGATAGTTAAATGAAATTATATAATATGTTTTGTTAATAAAAAATATACAGTAGAATGAATAAATTAACAAGTAATAGTTTGAATATAAAGAATTGATGATATATAATACAAGTATTGTAAAAACAAGAAAAAGAAGAGGTATATATATGGAAAAAAAATATATTTTATCTATAGAGTCAAGTTGTGATGAAACTTCAGCGGCAGTAGTAGTAGATGGTAGAGAAGTTTTATCAAATGTCATAGCATCTCAAATAGATACACATAAAAAATTTGGTGGGGTTGTGCCAGAAGTTGCATCAAGAATGCATATTGAAGTAATAAGTGGAGTTGTAGAGGAAGCGCTTGAAGAAGCTAATGTAACTTTAGACCAAATAGATGCTATAGGAGTTACTTATGGACCAGGTCTTGTAGGTGCATTATTAGTAGGCTTACAGTATGCAAAGGGGTTAGCATTTGCAACAAAGAAACCATTAATAGGTGTAAATCATATAGAAGGACATATATGCGCTAATTATATACAACATAAGGATTTAAAACCACCATTTGTTTCATTAGTAGTATCTGGTGGACATACATTTATAGTTCATGTAAAAGATTATGGAGAATATGAAGTAATTGGGCAAACAAGAGATGATGCAGCTGGAGAGGCGTATGATAAGGTTGCTAGAGCATTAGGACTTGGATATCCAGGAGGACCTAAGATTGATAAATTATCAAAAGAAGGAAATCCAAATGCTATAGAGTTCCCGAGAGCTAAATTTCAAGAGGAAACATTAGATTTTTCATTTAGTGGAGTAAAATCAGCAGTATTAAATTATTTAAATAAATGCAAAATGCAAAATGTTGAGGTTAATGCAGCTGATGTTGCGGCTTCTTTCCAAAAAGCTGTAGTAGATGTATTAACTGAAAATGTATTATTAACTTGCAAGAAAAGAAAAGTTAACAAGATAGCTATAGCTGGAGGAGTAGCATCTAATTCAAGTTTAAGAGAAAATTTAATTAAAGTTGCTGGAAAGAAAGGAATAGATGTACTATTCCCAGATATGATTCTTTGTACAGATAATGCAGCTATGATAGGTAGTGCAGCATATTATAACTTTATGAACGGGAAAGAAAATAACTTAAGTTTAAATGCTAAGCCAAACTTGAAGTTATAGTTATACAAAAGAAATAGGGGGGAAGGGAAATGAAGCTATTACCATATTCAAATGGTTTAAGGCAAGTTAGCATGAAGAAGCATCGAACGCCTAAAGAGATATCAAAGCTAATTTTAATAATAGTAGGTATGTTGTTATTAGTAGGCTTTGTATATCAGAAAATAAGCAATTTTATTGCTAAGGAAACTTTAAGGCAAAGAGTTGATTATACTACAGTAGATGATAGAAGAATGGATTTTAGATTAAAGGGTGAAGGAAATTATACTGTAGTTTTTGATGGTGGGATAGGAGGAAATCTAGAACAGTGGACTCCTGTTGTCGATGAATTAAGTAGTGATAATGTAAGTACTTTTGTTTATAACAGAAGAGGTTATGGATATAGTGATTTAGGACCAGAAAGAACCCCAGAAGAACAAGCTCAAGATTTAAAGATATTACTTAGAAAGGCTGGAGCTCCAGAGCCTTATATACTAGTTGGAGAAGGTTATGGATCGTTAGTATTAACAAGTTTTGCTGAACAATTTAAAGATTCTGTTGCTGGTGTAATGTTAATAAATCCATTAGATGAATCTTATATAGTAACTAAAGACTATAATAAAAAACAAATTATTACTAAATTAAGAAGGAATGTTGAAAAGATAGGTTCGAATTTTGGGTTAACAGAGTTATTAGATGCGTTAAACTTAGATGTTACTTTAGATGATTTTGAAAATTCACTTTCAGGTGATGAACTAGAAGAGTTTAAAACTCAAAGAACTAAAACAAAATATACAACAGCTGTTTATAATGAGATGGATAATTTGTCAAAGGGATTAAGTAATAGTCAAAAAGCCGGAGTGTTCGCTGGAATGCCATACTACCTAATAACTAACTCAGATAGTGATAATTTGAAAAATTTAGGAGATGAATCGTTGACTAAAGTTTTTAAAACTGGAAACACATCATCATTCTCAGGTTTAAATAGTACAGAAAATGTTGTAAATGGAATTAGATATATAGTTAAAGAGTTACAAAGCAAATAAAGTTATAATAAAAATGAGCTAAACAAGGCTCATTTTTATTATTTCAATTTTGTCATATATTTGACACAATATAAGATTATATTATAAGTATAGAAAAAACCTAAGGAGTTGAAATTATGGATAACGAGAACATTTATGATGCGGTTTATAAAAATGAAAATTCAAACGAAATGGAAAATAGCAATTATTCTAATAATACTAATAACAACAAGCCATCTAAGAAAAGAAGAGGAGCAATGGGGAAGATTGTAGCTATAATAGTTTCTTGTTCATTACTAGGAGGAATTACAGGTAGCGGTGTAACATATTTAATGTTAAAAAATAATAATGCTCCTACAGAGCAAAATAAACAAAATGTAGTAAATAATATTGATACTACAGATGTTAGCTTTAAAAAGGATGGAGCTTTATCTATAACTGAGGCATTCCAAAAGGTAGCGCCAGCAGTAGTAACAGTATCTACTAAAGGGGTAGCTACATTCAATGGATTCTTCCAACAAGAAGTTGAAGGAATAGGATCAGGATTTATAATTAATGAGGATGGATATATATTAACAAACTACCATGTTATTGAAGGAGCAAAGGAAGTATCTGTTACTTTAAGTGACAATACAACTGTAAGTGCTAAGGTAGTTAACTATGATGCAAATCAGGATGTAGCAATGTTAAAGATAACAGATGAGAATGTTAAGGTGCCAGCGGTAGCAGAGCTAGGAGATTCAAATGCGTTACAACAAGGAGAAGAAGTAATAGCAATTGGAACACCTTTATCAGCTGATTTATCACAAACAGTTACAAATGGTATAGTTAGTGCATTAAATAGAAATGTTGAGACTGAATCAGGAGTTGTACTAAATCTTATTCAAACTAATGCATCTATAAATCCAGGAAATAGTGGTGGCCCATTAGTTAATACAAAAGGTCAAGTAGTTGGAATTAATACAATGAAGATGTCAGGAGAAAATACCGAAGGTATAGGATTTGCAATTCCTATAAATGATATAAGTGATAAAATAGAATCTTTATCAAAACCAATTTTAAATCTTGGAATATCAATAAGAACAGTAGATGAATCTTTAGCAAGCCAATTAAAAATGGAACAAGGTTTATATGTTGTTGAAGTAAATGAATTCTCACCAGCAGAAAAAGCAGGAGTAAAAGCTGGAGACTTAATAGTTAAAGTTGATGGTCAAAGGGTTAAGACATTTGATGAATTAAAAGAAATTAAGAATTCAAAAAATGAGGGAGATAGTCTTAAATTAGAAGTTATAAGAGACGGAAAGAGTAAAACAATGGATGTAACTTTAACATCAGAATAAACTAAATAATTTAAAATTAAAAGTCAGCTTTCGCTGACTTTTTTTATTAATCCATAATTTATTATTTAAATTTAGTTCATAAGTTTAAAGTTTTCATCTCTTAATTCGAAATTATCTTTAATTCCTGAAGTAACGTAAATTCCTTTTTCTTTAGTTACAAATATAGCATCTACATCATCTAATTCCTCAACGAATTTCATACCTTCTTCAATTCCAAGAGCAAATACTGAGGTAGATAAAGCATCACCAGTAGTTGATTTATCACTTATGATAGTAATTCCGGCGATATCATTTTCATATGGATATCCTGTTTCAGGATTTAAAATATGATGATATTTAACTCCATCAACTTCGATATATCTTTCATATATACCAGAAGTAACTATAGATTTATTTTTAACAGATATAGCTCCAACAATTTCACCTCTATTAGAGAAGGGATTTTGTATACCTATTTTCCAAGCATCCCCTGAAACTTTTTCACCGTGAGCAAATATATTACCGCCAAGATCTATAATGGCACTTTTTACACCTTCATCAGTTAGCATTTTAGAAATAACATCTGCCGCATACCCTTTAGCTATACCACCTAAATCAAGCATCATACCAGGTCTAGTTAAAAATACAGTTTTGTTAGCTTCATCTATAACAACATCTTTATAATTAGTTAATGGAAGAACCAAATTTAGTTCGTCCTGAGTAGGAATATCTTCTGTAGGACGATCAGGTATATTCCAAAGCTTAACTAATGGACCTATTGTTATGTCAAATTTACCATGAGAAAGGTCTGAGTAATAAATCCCTTCTTTAACTACTTCGATTGTATCATCAGATACCTTTACTGGTTCTATACCTGCATTATCATTAATCTTATCTACTTCTGTTCCAGTTTCATTTATACTAAAAGTTTCTTCTAAATTTTTTACCTTATCAAAAACCTTATCAAGTATTGATTCATCAGTAGAATCATATAAAGTAACGCTAATTACAGTACCCATTAGCATTTCAGTACGCTTAACTGGTTCTTGTTGAGCTGTTTCTTCATTTTTTTTAGTATTTTGACTACAACCAACAAGCATAAATACTAAGGATAAACATAAAAGTGATTTAGCATATTTTTTTAATTTATACATAAGTGTTTTCCTCCTTTGAATAAAAGTACTTTGCAATTTATTTATATTGTTTACTAACTAATTATAAAATATAAAGAAAACATTAACAATATAAATAGATTATGTAAAAATATAAATGTTTTTATAGGTATTCTTATAGAGTTTAAGAGAATAAGTTCTTTGTATAAAAATATAAAGAATTGTCTTAATGTGTAGACATTTTAACAAATAACTTATAGAATAATCTAGTAGTTATATTTAAAATAACTTAATTGAATACTAATAAAATTAAGATTAGATAATTAGTAACCTTTAGATAAAATATTATCAATTTTGATAAATAATAGAGAAGAGGAATTTATATGTTTAAAAAATGGGATTTTATCATTATTGCAGTTTTAATGATTTTTTCTTTTTTACCAGAAGTAATATTTGGTTTTGCTGTAGGAAGAGATTTTGATCAAACTTATGCAGAAGTTAGTATTAATGGGAAGGTTGAAAGAACAATTCCTTTAACAAATCACAAGGGAGAAGAAACTATAGAGTTCAAAAGTGATAAAGGGCATAATACTATAATTATAAATGACGACAAGATTGGAATAATTGATGCAGATTGTTCAGACAAGGTTTGTATGTATCCTGAGTACATAAGTAAGCCAGGAGAAACTTTAGTTTGCTTGCCACATAAATTTATGGTAGAAGTTAAAGGTAAAAAAAATGATGAAGATGAAGATATTATATTATCTCATTAGAGGTGGATTAGATGCGAAAGACAAGTAAAATGGTATATATAGGGTTATTAGTAGCTCAAGCATTAGTTTTACATATATTTGAGAGAATGATACCAGTTCCTTTTATAACCCCAGGTGCAAAGTTAGGATTATCAAATTTAATAACAGTAGTAGCTTTATATACATTAGATAATAAAAGAGATGCATTTCTCGTAGTACTTTTAAAACTTACATTATCTACGATGTTTGGTGGAAACTTATCATCATTTATGTATAGTGCTGCAGGAGGAATCTTAAGCTTCCTTGCGATGGTATTAGTAAAAGAAAGTTTTAAGGACAAGGTAAGTATAGTAGGTGTAAGTGCAACAGGAGCAATATTTCATAATGTAGGACAATTATTGATTGCATCGTCTATAGTTCACAATATATCTGTTATGTTGTATTTACCTGTATTATCTATAATAGGAATAGGAACAGGAATTTTTATAGGAGTTACTGCAAACTACTTAGTAAGACATCTATCAAGATTACCTGTATTTAGATAAAAAAAGTGAGAAGCAATTTATTTGATTTACAATTATAAATTTTCAATTCTAAATTAAGGAAGAAACTGCTTAGGCAGTTTCTTTTTTTGAAATTCCTACAGAGGAATTTCTTCCTTTAATTTATCATTCGGAATTTAGAATTTTCAATTTAATTACTTCGCACTTTTTTAATTAGTATTAATTGAATTATAAATGGTTTCATAAGCTTTTAATGTTAACTCTGCTGTTTTTGTCCAAGTAAAAGTTTTACTATTTTCATATCCTTTTTCAGAAAGTTCTTGACTCAAAGATGAAGAGGTTAGGACTTGTAATATAGAACTAGATAACTCGTCTTTACTAAACGGATCTATTAGCAAAGCACAATCTTTAGTAACTTCAGGTATAGAAGTAGAATTAGATGTAATTACAGGAGCTTTACAACTCATTGCCTCTAATGGAGGTAAACCAAAACCTTCGTAAAGTGAAGGATATACAAATAAAGAACAACCATTATAAAAGTATGGTAAGTCTTCATCTGGAACAAAGCCTGTAAATATAACGTTATCCTCAACACCAAGCTCTTTACAGAATTGTTTTAGTTTTTCACCTTCATCTTTTATAGAACCACATAAAACTAATTTATATTTACTTTTAAGTGTAGAATAAATATCTTTAAAAGAAATAATAAGTTCTCTTACATTTTTCCTAGAACTAAAACCACCTATATATAGAATAAAAGGAAAATCTATATCATATTTATCTTTTAAAAATTTATTACATATGCATTTTTCCATAGGATAAAAAGATGAGTTTGCTGCTAAAGGTGTTACAAAAATTTTATCCTCAGGAAAATTAGGAAAGAATTTAAGTATATCTTTTTTAGAGTACTCAGAAACTGTAAATATACCTTTAGAATTTTCTATAATATAAGGCATATCTTTTAAAAATCTTGTTAAATATCCTTTACCACAAGTTTCAGGCATAATGTAAGGAATCAAATCATGAATTGTAACTACGCAAGGAACTGGATAATCCTTAGACAAACCAATCCCGTTTTGAGGTATGTGATGTAAATCTATATCGTTATTTTGTAGATAATTAGGATGATAAAAATTTTCATAAAACATACCATGTTTTTTTGAAGTTAATACAATATTAGTATTAGGACCTTTAAACTCATCGTAATTATTTCCGGCCCAAAATATCGTATATTTATTTTTTTTATCAATAGCAATTAATTCCTTAAGTAGATTGGCAGTATAAGTACCAATTCCAGAACCGTTATAAAGTGTAATACCTCGACCATCTATGGAGAGATTCATTAAATTTCACTCCTTAAAGCTTTATAATATTATTAATATTATTGGAGATTTAATTATGTGATAACAAACACAATAAAATATAGTATTCATATAATAAATAAGAAGAAAAATATAGGAGTTTATTATGGATATTATCAATATAAGCAGGGTTATAGAAAATAATTACAATATAGATATAAATTATATTGAACAAATAAAAAATGCATACAAAATTGATGCAAAAGATAGAGGGTATTGTGTAAAGGTTATTGGATATCAATTCCCTCATTTTTATTTTATTCTATCTGCTATGAAGCATTTACAAAAAAAAGGATTTAAAACTATTCCAGCTATATTAAAAACTAAAAACAATATGGATTTCATAAAATTAGGTGACAAATTTGCTTATGTAACAGAGTGGGTTCCATCTAGAATAAGTAATTATGACAATCCTATAGAGCTTGCTAAAGTAGCAGAAAAGATAGGTGAACTGCATACCTGTAGTACAGGCTTTATACTAGATAGAAATATGACACCAAGATATGGATGGAATAAATGGATAGATGTTTTTAGTACTAGATGTGATGAAATATTAGATTTTGCCCATAGAATTTCTCAGAAAGCTAGGAAGTCTGAATTTGATAGATTATATTTAAAGCATTTAAATGAAGAAATAGAAAGAGGCTTAGCAAGTATAGAAGGTTTAAGAAAAAGTAATTATTTTTATTTAATGAATAAGGAAGTTATGAAGTGTGGTTTTTGTCATCATGATCTAGCTCATCATAATATATTAGTAGATAAGAATGGAGATTTAAATGTTATTGATTTTGATTATTGTATGTTAGATTCACATCTTCATGATTTAAGTTCTCTTATGATAAGAGCGATGAAAGATGGAAAGTGGAGAGATGAAAGGGCAGATTTAATATTAAATAATTATTCTTTAAGCAACAATATAGAAGATGAAGAGTTAAATATAATGAAATATTTCATAAAGTTTCCACAAGTATTTTGGCAGGTTGGAATTCAATACTATTGGGAGCAGCAACTATGGGGAGAAGAGTTCTTTGTAAATAAATTAAGGAAGTATCTAGAGGATAGAGAAGAAAGAGAGGAGTTTTTAGAGAGGTATTTTAGATAGGTGGTGTAGCATATGAATATAATAACTTATTTAAATAATAATAATATAATTGTAGATGAAAATATTACAAGAAAAAGTGATAGAAATATTATAGATATAAGTAATCAAATAGATTTAATTGTAATGATACAGAGTAGATTAATGAACAATGGAGTAACTATAATTCCAAGGATAAATAGCACAATTGGTAAAGAGGTAGAGAGTTTTAGAGTACAAAATAAAAAGGTAGAGAAAATACTGAAATCAATAAACTTAAATGATGATAAAAGTAACTTAGATTACTATATTTTAGAAAAAGGTAATATGGCTTTGGATAGGGCAAAAAAAACTTTTGATGCTATGGATAATGAAATTTATTTTGAGCTTATAAGACGTAGTATGAATAATTATGAAATGTGTTTAGGTAGAGTAGATGAAGGAAATTTAAAGTTAGAAGAAAATGAAGTAGTAAAAATAAGAACTACAAAATATATTTCATATAATTTGATAGAACATGACTTGTTTAATTATATTAAAAGGGTAAAGCGTAGAGGTTTTAACATACAAACAGAAAAAGTAATTGATGAATTTATATACAAATCATCATTATCAGAAAAAAGCAAAAATTATTTAACTGCATTATGTAATTATCCATTTGAAACTATGAAGTTAATATATAAGTACAGATATTACGAGAATAATAATTATGATGAGTGGATAAAAAAGATTAAGGTAGCTATAGAGATAGACGGTGATGAGATAATATAAGGGGGAGAATTGATTTGGTTAAAACCAGGTATGTCGATAAGGGTATATTATGTGAATATGAATTTAAGGAAGAATTCATAGATTTATTAGGAATAAAGATAACTGATGTTATTCCGCTAAGAAAGGTATTTGTGTTATTTACAGACAAGGGAAAGAAAGTATTGAAGATAACAGATTCCTCGAAAGAGAGAATTGATTTTATAGATAAAGCACTAAAAATAATTGAGAAGAAGTATCCTAGAGTTTTAAAATATACTAGAAATATTGATGATGAAATAATAACTTTATGGAAAGATAAGCAGTATGTATTGCTTGATATGGTTGAGGGTAGAGAGGCTGCATTTACTAATCCAGTTGAAGTTGAATTATGTAGTAAAGCTATAGCAGAAATGCATATAGCTTCTAAAAATTTAATAGAGGAGCTTTCTGAAGAAGAAATAAAAAATAATAGTGGAAAAAATTTAATAAAAAAAATGGAAGATGAATATTATACTTTAATACAACTACAAAAAGTTGTTGGTAAGTATAAATATAAAAATGAATTTGATGATTTGTTTTTAAAAAATGTAGATAATGCTAAGCGAGATCTGCTTAAGACAATAGAAGAAATTAAAAATAGTAAATATGATAGCATGATAAAGAATAGGGGAAATATAGTTTTATGTCATAATGATTTAGCACATCATAATTTTATAATAGATGGGGATAAGGTAAATATAATAGATTTCGATTATTGTTCTATAGACACAAGAATATTGGATATTTATGGATATACGATGAAGGTAATTAAAAATTTAGCTTATAATGAAGAGATAATAGAATTAATTATAAAATCATATAATGAAGTAAGCAAATTAGAAGATGAAGAAATAGAAATGTTAAGAAAGCTAATAAATTATCCAAGAGATTTTATAAGCATTTCAACAGATTATTATTTCAAACAAAAAATGTGGGATGAAGAAGTATTTTTAAGTAGGCTAAAAAATAAGTTAGAAATAGATAAATTTAGAATGGATATTTTGAATAGTTAAAGATTAATAAAAAGGGCTAGCTTCTGCTAGCTCTTTTTAATTTAAATAATGAGTTAGAGTAGTTTTAATTAAATTGCTACTCTTAACTATTTATTTTTAATTATATTCTTATATGCTGCTATGGTATCTTTAGCAGTATTAGACCAAGAATATTTTAAACAATTACTTAATCCACATTTAATCATAGAATCTCTTAACTTATTGTCTGATAGCAACTCACTCATAGATAAGCTTAACTCGTCTACATTATAAGGATCAACTAATAAAGCAGAGCCAGAACAGATTTCAGGAATAGATGTTACATTTGATGATATAACAGGAGTACCGCAAGCCATTGCTTCTAAAGGCGGCAAACCAAAACCTTCATAAAAAGAAGGATAAACTAAGAATTCACAGGCATTATAAAACAATGGTAGATGATCTAAAGGAATAAAATCAGTAAATATTACTGAATTTTTAATTCCTAAATCTTCAGCACGTTTCATATATATAGTATAGGAAATTCCTTTTTTTCCTGTTATAACAACGGAAAGATTTTCTCTTAACTTAGGATCTAAAAGAGAGAAAGCTTCCAATATACCTATGATATTCTTCCTAGGGCTATAACCACCAACATAAAGTAGGAAGTTTTTATCTATATTATATTTATTTTTTAGAAAATTTTTGCATGACTTTTTATCTAATGGTTTATAAATATCCTCAGCTCCTAAATAAGTAACAAAAATTTTGTCTTTAGGGAAATTAAATTCCCTGGCTATATCATCTTTAGAAAACTCAGAAACAGTAATTATACCGTCGCAGTTTTCTATTATTTTTGGTAATTGATTATTAAAGATATTAAGATATCTGTCACTTACTGTTTCAGGCATTCTTAAAGGGATTATATCATGGAGTGTGATAGTTTTTAAGCAGTTAATATTTTCTGTAAGTCCAACGCCATTTTGAGGAACATGATATAAATCTATGTCAGTATTATTCAAAATATTAGGAGCATTAACTTCATCCCAAAAGTTAGAATTAGTTGATTCTTCTATTGGTTTTATTGAAAAGTTATTATTTAATTCTAAGCCTGTATTTTGGGGAAGAAATAGTAGGTACTCATTTATATTATCAATATTATTTATATTACTTATAAGTTGATAAGTATAAGTTCCTATTCCAGTACCTCTATACCATTTTGCGGCTCTTCCATCAATACCTATATTCATAATAAAATCCTTTCGATATGGTTTTAATTTATTATATTAAATAAAGTTAAAAAACGTTAATAAAAGAATTGGTGAGTACATATAAATATATAAGGGGGGTGAGAGTAATGATGAGGGAGTTTGAAGTAGAAAGACAATTTGGAATTAAAATCGATAATATTAAAGCTAACAAAGGAGTATACTATTTAAAAACCAATAAAGGTGAGAGATGTTTAAAGAAGATAAATTATGGCCCTCAAAAGCTTTTATTTGTATATGGAGCCAAGGAGCATCTTATAAAAAATGGTTTTGAAGATGTAGATAGGTATTTTTTGAACATAGATGGAGAGCCCTATGCATTAGTTAATGAAGACTTATATACTTTATCTGAATGGCTAGATGGTAGGGAATGTGATTTTCATAACATAGAAGACGTAAAAATTGCGGCTAAAACACTTGCAAAATTACATGAAGCATCAAAAGGATATGATCCACCAGAAAATTCTAAGTTAAAAACTGACTTGGGAAGATGGCCTACATTAATGGCAAAGAGGGTTAAATCTTTAGATAAGATGAGGGATATGGTAAGAAAGAAAAATAATAAGAGCAGTTTCGACCTATTATATATAAAATCATTAGATTTTTATAAAAAGATAGGTAAAGAAGCTTTAAGAACTTTAGAAGAATCTGAATATGAATCATTGTGTGCTATAGCTGAAAATGAAAAGGGATTTTGTCATCATGATTATACTTATCATAATATTATAATTGGACAAGATAATCATATAAGCGTAATTGACTTTGATTATTGTAAAAGAGAAGTAAGAACTTTCGATATTTCTAATTTCATGACAAAGGTTTTAAAGAGATGTAATTGGAATATGGAATTTGCAACAGCTATAATAGATTCTTATAATGAAGAATCACCTTTAAAGGAAGAAGAGTACAAAGTACTTTTTGCATATTTACAATTCCCACAGAGGTATTGGAGATTAGCAAATAGATATTATTATAATGAAGTAAATTGGGGTCAAAATACCTTTGCAAGCAAGTTAGAAGGTATAATAAATGAACAAGAAGAATATCTAAACTTCTTAGGACAATTTAAAGATAAATATAATATCAAGTAAGCATCGTTATTTTAACGGTGCTTTATTTGAGTCAAAATAAGTAAAAAAACATATTATAAAATGATAGTAACTTTAAGTGAGGTAGAGATGCAAATAGGGGATATTGTCGTAAGAAAGTCTTATGATAAAGATATTACATTTAAGATTATTGATATCAAGGAAGATAATGGACAGGTTTTATATATTTTAAAAGGGATCAGTATAAGGATAATAGCAGATTCTTCTGCTGATGACTTAGAAGAGGTTGATTCTGCATTCATAGGAACGAAGGAAAAGATATTAAATACAAGAGTAAATGAAGCTATAAATAAGGCGATAGGGCTTAGAGGTGATGTAGCGGCGAGGGAAGCGATAATGTCAAGGGGGAGTAAAAGTCAGAAGCAAAGTCCGAACAAAGAATTAATGTTTGGAAGACCGGGAAAGATACTCCACATTGACGGAGATAAAGATTATTTAGAAACTTGTTTAAAAGTATATAAGCAATTATCATTAGATGCCGTTGGGAGAGCTATTCCAGAGAAGGAACAATGGAGCTGCGTAGTAGATTTAGTAAAAGAGATAAAACCGGATATAGTTGTATTAACAGGACATGATAGTGTTTTAAGGGAAACTGATGACTTTTTAGATTTAGATAACTATAGAAATTCTAAATACTATATAGATGCAGTTAAAGCCCTAAGAAACTATAATTCAAGCTATGATGAATTGGTTATTTTTGCAGGAGCATGTCAATCTTGTTATGAATGTTTATTAGATGCAGGAGCAAACTTTGCAAGCTCTCCAAGTAGGGTTCTTATACATTGTCTTGATCCTGTATTTGTATGTGAAAAGATAGCATATTCAAGAATAGATACAGTTGTATCTATAACTGATGTAATAGATAGTACTATAACAGGTATACGAGGTATTGGAGGATTACAAACAAGAGGAAAATATAGAGAGGGATATCCAAAATCTCCATTTGTATAAATTGTGAAGCAATTTATTTAGTGACAAGTGACAAATTAAAAGTGATAAGTTGAAGTTGAAACTGCAAGTAGTTTTTAAAAATAGGTATTTTGAAATTCAGCTTCATATGAATTTATTTTCTATATTGTCACTTGCAACTCTGAACTTGTCACTAAGAATATTATGAGCATTAGCAAACAATATTTTTAAAAGATGTATAAATAACTAATAATAACCCCATAATATTAAATGTGGGAATTATTATTTTATATAAAAAGTAAAAGTTTACATTGACATTATATTAAACAAGTGATAAAATAATATATTTGCTTTGACTAATAATGGTAAATATGTTATAATATAATAAAAAAAGGAGGGTGTTTATATGGAGTTAAACAAAACTATAGCTACCATCAAGAAAGATATACAGAATCATTTAGGTGAGAAAGTTACTCTTAAAGCTAATGGTGGTAGAAAAAAGATTTTAGTTAACGACGGAGTAATTGAGAGTGTACATCCAAGTATTTTCGTAGTTAGGCTAGAAAGTGACACCCAAAGAACAGTGACATACAGTTATTCAGATGTTTTAACAAAAACAGTACTACTATATTATCCTGTATAAACAATAGCTTCGATATGTATCGAAGCTATTGTTTATTTTAAAATAAAAAAAGAAAGATGGCGGGTATCCATCTTTCAACTATGGTATAAAAGGGTATTGAGAATTTATGAGAGGTTATATGGTCAATAACCATCTTTATAATACGACATATTTAAACAATAGTCAACAACTTATTTAAAAAAAATTAAAAAAAGTTTTTATAAACCCTAAAATTCGACAAGAAAAATACAATTATACTCCTAAAAGGTAAAAAAATGAAATAAATTAAGCTTTAAAATATAACTTAAAAGAGAAACAGTTTATTTATTTTAGAATAAATATATATTTAGAGAAATATATATTAAATAGTAGTTATACTATGGGAGGGATATGATGTCACAGATAGATGTTATAAAAGAGAATGTTCAGTATGAACAATTATTAAGAGAAGGATCAACCAACCATGTTCTCAAAGGAGAATATTTAATTAAGGATTCACATCCGGACGCACATCAGATTTTAGGGGTAGATGCGAAAGCAACTGTAACTAATAAAGATATACTCGCTGATAAAGTTATGATAGAAGGTCAAATAAATTACTCTGTACTATATTTATCAGAAGATGAAAGTGGAATGCAAAGAGTGGATTCTGTTAGTTTATCTGAAAAGTTTGCTGATTATCTTGAGCTTAATAATGAAGAACATAAAATCCTTTGCGATGTAGAGTGTGTAATTGAACATATTCAAGCTAACATAATTAATGAAAGAAAGATTTCGATTGATGGAGTAAGATCAACTAAATGGAACATCTATAAAATTCAAGATCTTGAATTTGTAAAAGATATCGAAGGTAGCGGAGATGTACAAGTTCAAAGAAAGAGTGAAGAATTAAACCAAGTTAAAGGACAAAAGGATGTTGAATTCATAGGAAAGTCGCTTATAAAAGTTACTATGGATAAACCAGAAGTTGATGAAGTCTTAAAGTATTCAATGATGTTACACAAAAAGGAAGTTAAGCTAGGAGAAGATAAAGTTTACTTTGGCTGTTATTGCAAGATAGAAGTTCTATATAAGGGAAGGGAATCAGAAGACTTAGTACTATTACAAGATGATGTTTATTTATCTAAGGAAGAAGAATTAGTTGGTATTAATAGTGAAATGATGACATCTCAAAGTATAGATATAGTAAACAGTGATTGTACTGTTATGCCAGATGATTTAGGCGAAAATAGAAATATAAGTGTAGAGTTTGTAGCTAAAGGTAATGTTAAGGTTATGTCTAGAGAAATGGTAGATGTAGTAAAAGATGCATATTCACCAACAGTTTCAATGGAGTTAGTTGAAAACAAATGTGAGCTTGGAGTAGTTCATGGAAGCATGACAACAGATCTTATCTTAAAGGATAATTTATACTTAAAAGATGAAAATGAAAGACTTGGAAATATTATAATGGTTTATGGTTGTCCTGTTATAACTGATAAGACAGCTGAAGAGGATAAGGTTAAAGTTGAAGGTGTAATTAAAGTATCTGCTTTATATAAGACTGCTGATGAAGCATATAAGTTTAATATGTGTAATGGAGAAATACCATTTACATCAGTATTGGATATAAAGGGTACAAAACCAGACATGAATGTTATAGCTAAGGTTCAATTAGAAACTATAGATGGAACTGTAGAAGCTAATACTATAGCTATTAGAGCTACATTAACTGTTTCTGTAAAAGTATTATATAATGTTGATAAAAATTGGGTTGTTGATGTTGTTCAAAATAAAGAAGAAAAGAAGGAAAAACAATCATCAGTTACAATTTATGTTGTTAACAAAGGCGATACTTTATGGGAATTAGCTAAGAAGTTTAATACTACTATGGATGAGTTAATAAGAATTAATGAAATGGACAATCCTGATGTAATTAATATAGGTCAAAGAATTATAGTTCCTGGAAGAGCTATATTCTAGGCTATAATAAGATAATAAAAATAAAAGAGGAGTATATCTCGATTTTGAGATATACTCCTCTTTTATGATTTTGAATAATATGGTTTATGAATGGATAAAATACTGAATGTGTGATTTGAGGTGAAAATATGAATGAAAAAATAGAAGGAAATTTAATAATTATAGGAGGAGCTGAGGATAAAAAAGGTGATAAAGAAATATTGAAACGTGTAGCTAATTTTATTAATAAAGATAGTGATATGTTATTAATAGCTACTATAGCAACTGAATATCCGGAGAAAAGCTATAATAATTATCATAAAGTTTTTTCAGGGCTTGGAATAAAAAATATAGAAAAATTAGATATAAGTAATAGAGAAGATGCATGCAATAAAGATAATATAGAGTTAATAAAAAAATGTAATTTATTATTTTTTACAGGAGGAGATCAACTAAGAATAACTAGTATCTTAGGGGGGACCCCGATATATGATGCTTTAAAATACATATGTAGTGAAGGACGAGTAATAGCTGGTACTTCTGCAGGTGCTTCTGTGATGAGCCACACTATGATAGTTCAAGGAGAAGATGAGGAGTCACCAAGAAAATGTACCTTAAAGATGTCTCCAGGATTAGGGCTTATTGATAGTGTTATTATAGATCAACACTTTGCTCAAAGAGGGAGGATAGGTAGGCTATTAACTGCTGTAGCACAAAATCCAGAGGTTTTAGGTATAGGAATAGATGAAGATACTGCAATAGTTGTAAGTGATAAGGGTATTGCAGAAGTAATAGGATCAGGGGCTGTGTATTTTTTAGATGGCAGTTCAATAGTATATAGCAATGTATCAGAACAATATTGTGATGAAGTTTTAAGTATGTTCAATGTTAAACTTCATGTTTTAAAGGAAGGTAATAAATTTAATCTTATTAAAAAAGTACCTTTCGAGGAGGATAATTTAAAAAATGAAAATACTAAGTAGTAACATTTATGAGGGCAAGAATATATACTCACATAAGAAATGTATAAGACTCGACGTTGATTTAGAAGGATATTGCGAAACACCTAGTAAGGAAATTGAAGGATTTAATGATGAATTAGTAAAGATGATTCCTGAATTATACACTCATAGGTGTGGAATAGATGAAGATGGAGGGTTTGTAAAAAGACTTAAGGAAGGTACATATTTAGCTCATATATGTGAACACATTATTATTGCAATACAGAACATAATTGGGATAGAAGTTGCTTATGGAAAAGCAAGAGAGGTGGAAGGAGATATATATCAAATAATATATCAATACAAATATCCTAAGGCTGGTATAGAATGTGCGAAGTTAGCTATTGATATCATTAATGGATTAATTAATGGTATTGTTATAGACTTTAAAACTAGGGTATCAATAATAAAAGAGATGCTTAATGAAGAGTTAATAGGACCTAGTACTTTAGCAGTATGTGAGGCAGCGGAAAAGCATGGGTTGCCTGTTATGAAGTTAGGTAGTAGTAGTTTTTATCAAATAGGATATGGAAAGCAAGGAAGAGTCATAGAGGCATCAATTACAAGCAATACTAGTTGTATTGCGGCAGATATATCTTGCGATAAGTTATTAACTAAAGAGTTACTAGATTTGCAGAATTTACCGGTAGCTAGAGGTGCCAAAGTATATAACGTAATAAGTTTATTAAAAGAAGCTGATAGAATAGGATATCCTTTAGTTTTAAAGCCACAGTATGGAAACAAGGGTAGAGGAGTAATTTTAGATATAAAAAATGAAAAAGAACTTATAACAGCTTATCAAAAGTTAATAAATGAGTTTAATGATATTATATTGGAGGAGTACCATAGAGGAGATGACTATAGAGTTTGTGTAGTTAATAATAAAGTAGTTGGAGTTTCTTTAAGAGTACCGCCATATATAATAGGAGATGGGAATAAGAGTGTAGAAGAATTAATAGATGAGTTAAATTCACATGAATATAGAGGAGAAGGACATGAAAAGCCTTTAACTAAAGTTAAGAAAGATGCTATGCTAAATAGTTTTATATCAGAACAAGGATATGCATTAAATAGTATTTTAGAAAGTGATAAAAAATTATTATTAAGGAAAAATGCAAATTTATCCACTGGTGGTATAGCTATTGATTATACAGATAAGATATGTGAAGAGAATAAAGACATATGTATAAGGGCAGCAAAAGCTATAGGAATAGATGTATGTGGAGTAGATATATGTACAAATGATATATCAAAAAGTATTATAAACAATGGCATAATTATGGAGGTTAATACAGCGCCAGGATTAAGAATGCATATTTACCCTTCAGAAGGAAAGAGTAGAGATGTTGGTAATGAAATAATTAATATGATGTATAAAGATAGTATAAAAAATATACCTGTTGTATCCATAAGTGGAACAAATGGTAAAACCACAACTACACGTCTTATAAATTATACTTTATGTAAGCTTGGAATGTGTTCTGGAATGACTAGCACTGAAGGAATTTTTATAAATAACCAATGTATTGATATCGGTGATGATACAGGCATGGATAGTGCAAAATGCGTATTATTAAATAAGGATGTTGAAGTAGCTGTTCTTGAGACTGCGAGGGGTGGAATAATAAGAAGGGGATTAGCTTATGATTTAGCAGATGTAGCTGTAATAACAAACATAACTGAAGATCACTTAGGTTGTGATGGAGTCAATGATATGGAAGACTTGTGTTATGTAAAATCCTTAATAGCAGAAGCTGTCAAAGAAGAAGGTTATGCGGTTATAAATGCTGATGATAAGTATAGTAAAACTATTATAGATAGAATAAAAGCTAATATAATATATTTCTCTAAGGATTATAAAAATCCACTTATAATTAATAGTATTAGAGAGGGAAAAACAGTAGTTTACTTAAAAGAAGATTATATATGCATAAATAAGAAAAGAAAAGAGTATAAGTTAAGTAACATTGATGATATACCTATAATATTAAATGGGGCATTGAAGTTTAACATAGAAAATGTAATGGCTGCTTGTGCAGCGTTAGTTGGATTAGATATAGATTATAATCATATAAAAAACTCAATAGAGAGCTTTGAGCTTAATTCAAAGGAAAATTATGGACGATTTAATATTCATGATTACAATGGGGTAAGAATAATATTGGACTATGGACACAACATAGAAGGCTATAAAAAGGCTTTAACAGCAGTTAAAGAGATAACGAAAGGAAAAGTTATTGGGGTGATAGGTGTGCCTGGAGACAGGAGCAATGACTCGGTAAAAGAGATTGGAAAGATTAGTTCAAAATTCATTGATAGAATTATAATTAAGGAAGATAAAGATAGGCGAGGTAGAAAATTAGGTGAAATTGCACAATTAATAAAATTGGGAATTGATAGCAGTAATGAAAATAATAATGCTAAAATAGTTTTAGATGAAGTTGAAGCTTTAAAAGAAGCTATCAAAGAATCCAATGTAGGAGATAGTATTATTGTTTTTTATGAAAAAATAAAACCATTAATAGAAGTTATAGATAAATTGAATGATAACAAAAATAATACTGATATAATTAAATCAATTTAATAAATATGTAAACCTAAGAGATATTTACGAGAAATAAAATAACTTATATAATATAGGTTATAACAAGATTTATAAAGTTCAGGTAATACCTGAACTTTATTTAAAATCTATAGTGAAAGTCGAAAGGAACTGAATGAGATGAAGATTAGAGCTTATGCTAAAGTGAATATTTCTCTAGATGTAGTTGGAAAAAGGGAAGACGGGTATCACCTTTTGAGAATGATAATGCAAAATATAGATTTATACGATGAAATTATTGTTGAAAAGCAAAGTAGAGATATTACTATAGAATGTAATAAGAATTATGTGCCAACAGATTCAAGAAATCTTGCTTATAAGGCAGCAGTGGCTTTTAAAGAAAGATATAATATATCAGAAGGTTTAAAAATAAAAATATTTAAGAATATTCCTGTTTCAGCTGGTTTAGCAGGTGGAAGTACTGATGCAGCAGCAGTTTTAAAGTTAATGAATAAGATATTTGAAGTAAATGCACCTAAAGAAGAACTTATGGAATTAGGGTTAAAATTGGGTGCGGATATACCTTATTGTATACAAGGCGGAACTGCATTGTGTGAAGGTGTTGGTGAGATTATTACACCATTAAAGTCTTTTAAGGATAAGATCATTGTTTTAGTAAAACCTTCTTTTGGTGTTTCAACTAAGGAAGTATATAAAAACTTTGATATGGAAAAAGTGAAAAAGCATCCAGAGACTGAAGCTTTAATAAAAGCTATGGCCGAAGATGATTTAAGATATGTTGCATATAATATGAGAAATTTATTAGAGAATGTAACATTGAAAAAGCATAAAGTTCTAATAAGCTTAAAGGAAGAAATGAATAAATATGGTGCAATAAACTCTATGATGAGTGGAAGTGGACCAACTGTATTTGCTTTCTTTGATGATATGCTTAAAGCTCAAAAATGTTTTGAGAAGATGAAAGAAAAATATAATGAGGTATTTTTAACAAGAACTATATAAAAATAAATATTACAATGAATAATCCCCTATAAATTGGAAATAATTAAACTAAGAGGGGGTTATATTTATGAAAAAGAATATTTTTTGTTTTATTATAATATTATTTGTTATTAATTTATTTGGAGGATGCGCTATAGTTGAGAATGAAGAGTCATTAGATTTAAAGGAATTAAATTATGAAGAAATAGCGGACAAGCTAATAAGATTTCATGTAATAGCTAATAGTGATTCTGAAGAAGATCAGGCGTTAAAATTAAAGGTTAGGGATAGAATAATAGATAAAATGTCTATTAAGCTTGAAAAGGCTGAAAGTTTAGACCAAGCAAGGGATATACTAAACTCAAGTATAGAAGAGGTAAATAGTATTGCTAGAGAGGTAATTATTGAAGAAGGCTTTGATTATGATGTAAATACTATGTTGTCAAATGAGAATTTTCCAGATAAGATATATGGAGATTATGTATTTCCACAAGGTACTTATGAAGCTTATAGAGTAATAATAGGAAGTGGAGAAGGGCAAAATTGGTGGTGTGTAATGTTTCCTCCATTATGTTTTGTTGATGAGAGCAAAAATATAGTTGATACTAAAAAACTAGACGAAAATATAGCTAATTTAGATGATAAAGTTGAAGAAAATAAAGAAGATAATAAGAAGGTTATATTTAAGTTTAAGGTAGTAGAGGTTTTTAATAAAATATTTAACTAGTAGAGGAGTACTAATATGACAAAAGCGTTAGCGATGGTTTCAGGTGGACTAGATAGTATACTAGCCGCAAAACTTATAAAAGAACAAGGGATAGAAGTAATAGGTATTTGCTTTAGATCTTACTTCTTTAGTGAAGAAAGTGCTAAGAAGATGACAAAGCAAATAGATATTCCATTAGTAGTAGTGGATTTTTCTAATGAACATCTGGATATGGTTAAGAATCCTAAACATGGAAGAGGTAAGAATATGAATCCATGTATAGATTGCCATGCCATGATGATGAATTATGCAGGAAAGTTATTAGAAGAATATAATGCAGATTTTATTATAACAGGTGAAGTTTTAAATCAAAGACCTATGTCTCAAAATAGACAAGCACTTAACATTGTAAAAAAAGAATCAGGATTTGCAAATAAGATTTTAAGACCACTATGTGCTAAGAATTTGGATCCAACAGAAATGGAGTTAAACGGATTAGTTGATAGAGAAAAGCTATTAGATATATCAGGAAGAAGTAGAAAAGCTCAAATGGAACTTGCTGAGAAGTGGGGAATAACAGAATATCCATCGCCAGCAGGGGGCTGTAGGTTAACAGAACCTAATTATGCTTTAAGATTAAAAGATTTATTAGATTATAAAGATGAAGTAGAGGAAGATGAATTAAGTCTTTTAAGATATGGTAGACACTTTAGAACTAAGGATAATAACAAAATAATAGTTGCTAGAACCAAAGATGAAGGAGATATGATTAAAAATCATATAGATGGAAGCTATTATTCGTTCCATACTTCAGATTTTTCCGGAGCTCTTGTCTTATTAGAAAGTGAAGGCACAGAAGAAGACAGAAAGTTAGCAGCGAGAATATCAGGCAGATATAGCAAAGGAAAAGATGAAAAAATAGTAAAAGTTAAGTTTGGAAAGTATGGAAATAAGTTTAGCTCTGAAATAGAAGTAGAACCTATAAGTGATGATGAGTTACAAGAATACATAGTATCAGTTAAGTAGGAGGTAATTATGGAAAAGAATGCAGTAATTCAAGTGAAAAGTTTTTCGGATTTAGACGAAGGCGATGCAATTGAAGTTATTACTCCAGGTAAATTTATAGTTAAGGAAAATTTGTATGAAGTTGTATATGAGGAATCGGAGATTTCAGGAATGAAGGGAACAACTACAACTCTTAAAATAGAAGAAGATAGATTTATTTTAGAAAGAGTAGGAACAACTTGTACTACTATGGAATTTAAAATTGGAGAAATGGGTTTGTCGCTATATAATACTCCATATGGAATGTTACATTTACATATAGATACAAAAATATTAGACATAAATATAGATGAAAATGGTGGTTCTATTTATGCAAAGTATCTTTTAGGAGCAGAAGGTCAACCTCCGATAACTACGGATATAAAAGTGAAAATTAAGGTACAATAATAAAAAGTGGCTATATGCCACTTTTTTTGTATAGATGAAAAATTTTATGGCTATAAATTAAATATTAGATCGCTTGAGATGATAATTAATTTATAGAGGTGATAAAAATAGAAAGATATAGAGTTATTATAGAAGTTTTATGTAGACATTATGAAATGAGTGATTTAGATTTAATGACTTTGCTTAAAAATAAAGAGTGTAAGTATTTATTTTTGTTGTTGCTAAGCGAGTATGGATGTTTAGAAAAAGAGAAACTTGTAAGTGAATTGATATTTAGTAGTAATAAGAGTATAAATTATAATTTAAAGAAAGCAGAAGAAAAACTGCTTATTAATAAGCAATTCAGAGATAATTATTCCATTTTAGAAAAAACGGTAAAAAATGACTGATATGTGTCATTGATTAAAATTAAAATATTATGATATTATAGAAAAATGTTGATGAGCCTCACTTATTTATAAAGTGAGGTATTTTAAATTATACTAAATATAAAATCAAGAGTCAATAGGGAAAATATATTTTTTAAATTAAAAGTTTCACGATTATTAAATATCAATTTTATTTGTTTAGGAGGAAGTATAAATGGGTACTAAATATGTTTTTGTTACAGGTGGAGTTGTATCTTCTTTAGGTAAAGGTATTACTGCAGCATCATTAGGTAGATTGTTAAAAAATAGAGGTTTGAAGGTATCAATTCAAAAATTTGATCCATACTTAAATATAGATCCAGGAACTATGAGTCCTTATCAACATGGAGAGGTTTTTGTTACTGATGATGGGGCAGAAGCTGATTTAGATTTAGGACATTATGAAAGATTTATTGATGAGAATTTAACTAAAAATAGTAATGTAACTACTGGTAAGATATATTGGTCTGTAATATCTAAAGAAAGGCGTGGTGAATACTTAGGTGGAACTGTACAAGTTATACCACACATAACTAATGAAATAAAAGATAGAGTATTCAGAGTTGGGAATGAACAAGATGTGGATGTTGTTATTACTGAAATTGGAGGGACTGTAGGCGACATAGAGTCACAACCTTTTCTTGAGGCTATAAGACAAATAAAATATGATGTAGGAAGAGAAAATGTATGTTTTATACATGTAACATTAGTGCCGTACTTAGGAAAGTCAGGTGAATTGAAAACAAAACCTACACAGCATTCAGTTAAAGAGTTAAGAAGTATAGGTATACAACCAGATATAATAGTTTGCAGAAGTGAGAAAGAAATATCAGAAGATTTAAGAGCTAAGATAGGTTTATTCTGTAATTTAGAAGCTAAATGTGTTATACAAAATTTAGATGCTGATCATTTATATGAAGTTCCATTAATGCTTCAT
This sequence comes from Clostridium hominis, assembly GCF_014287825.1. Taxonomy (NCBI): domain Bacteria; kingdom Bacillati; phylum Bacillota; class Clostridia; order Eubacteriales; family Clostridiaceae; genus Clostridium; species Clostridium hominis. Next base: position 60,944 of record NZ_JACOOO010000035.1, on the reverse strand, counting down.
AGAGAAGGTTTAGATAGATTAGTTGTCGAAAAGCTTGAGTTAGGCTGTAGAGATATAGATAACAATGAGTGGGTAGATATGGTTAATAAGATTAAAGGTATTAAAGAAGAAGTCAATATAGCTTTAGTTGGTAAGTATGTAGAACTTCATGATGCGTATATATCTGTTGTAGAAGCGTTAAAGCATGGTGGTCTTTATAATGATTCAAATGTAAATATTAAGTGGATAAATGCTGAGGATGTTACAAGTGAATCAGCTGAAAAATTGTTTGATGATATAAATGGAATACTTGTCCCAGGTGGTTTTGGAGATAGAGGGGTAGAAGGGAAGATAGAAACAATAAGATATGCTAGAGAAAATAATATACCATTCTTAGGAATTTGTTTGGGAATGCAAACAGCAGTAATAGAATTCGCAAGAAATGTTGTTGGTTATGAAGGAGCAAATAGTGCAGAGATTGATCCAGATACAAAATATCCTGTTATTGATTTAATGAAAGATCAAGAGGATATAAAAGAGTTAGGTGGAACAATGAGATTAGGGTCATATCCTTGTAAACTTGATAAGGAGTCTAATTCTTATAATAGCTATAAAAACGAATTGATACATGAAAGACATAGACATAGATACGAATTTAATAATGATTTTAGAAAATATATAGTAGAAGCTGGAATGAATATCGTTGGGACAAGCCCTGACGGGAAATTAGTTGAGATAGTTGAAGTTAAAAATCATCCATGGTTTGTAGCAACCCAATTCCATCCAGAATTAAAATCAAGACCTAATAATCCACATCCTTTATTTATAGGATTTATAAATGCATCATTAAAATATAGAAAATAATTGAATTATATTGAAGAAGCATAGTATAACTGTGCTTCTTTTTGACTAATTGTTATAAAAAATATAAAAAGGGATAAGCTTATAATATAAGTTTTTATTGTTTTTTAGCTTTTATTGCTTCATAATTATATATACATAAGCAAGAAAGATAAATTTCTGATTTAGTTAGTTTAAATTTCAGATGAAAATTCAGTTCATATATATCAGTTCTAAAGAGATAATCTAAGAATTCCCTAGGTAAAATAACAATTGGAGGTGTAGTTTTGACAAGAGAAAACTATGAAAAGATGACCTTAGCAGAATTAAAGGAAGTTGCTAAGAATTTAGGTATTAAAAATATAAGTAAGTTAAAAAAGTTAGAGTTAGTAGATGAAATAATAAAAAAATCACCTAACAAAATTGAAAAGGATGGAGTAGTGTTAGTTGAGAAAATTGCTCCTAAGGCAAAAGTTGTAGCTCAAGAAGCTGAAGTACAGCAAGAACAAATTAGTGAAGAGAATAGGGAAGAGAAAAAAGAAAGACTTAAAGTTATGATAAATGAGTCAGGATCTGCTAAAGGAGTATTAGAGGTTCAAGAAAATAATAACTTTGGTTTTTTAAGATGCGATAATTATCAAACAGGAGAAAATGATATATACGTATCCCCATCTCAAATAAGAAGGTTTAATCTTAGAACTGGAGATGAAGTTCAAGGTAAAGTAAGAGAGGCTAAAGAGGGAGAAAAGTTTAAGGCTTTACTTTTTGTTGAAAAGGTAAATGGCGAGGATCCTAATAAAGCAATAGGAAGAAAAGCATTTGAAAGTTTAACTCCTATATATCCAAATGAAAGATTACACTTGGAAAGTAAAGATAGAAATGATTTATCTTCAAGACTTATGGATATTATATGTCCAATAGGTAAAGGGCAAAGAGGCATAATAGTTGCTCCGCCAAAGGCTGGTAAAACAACTCTATTAAAGAAGGTAGCTCAAAATATCTCTCGTAATTATCCAGATGTTAAGCTTATAGTTTTACTAATAGATGAAAGACCTGAAGAAGTTACTGATATGAAGAGATCAATAGATGGAGATGTTATATATTCAACATTTGATGAAGAACCACAAAATCATATCAAAGTATCAAGAATGGTGTTAGAAAGAGCAAAAAGAATGGTTGAGCAAGGCAAGGATGTAGTTATACTTTTAGATAGTATTACAAGACTATCAAGAGCATACAATCTTACTATAACACCGACAGGAAGAACATTATCTGGAGGTTTAGATCCAGGGGCATTAATTATGCCAAAGAAATTCTTTGGAGCGGCTAGAAATATTGAAGAAGGTGGATCATTAACTATACTTGCTACAGCTTTAGTTGAGACTGGATCAAGAATGGATGATATGATCTTTGAAGAATTTAAGGGAACAGGAAATATGGAAGTTCACTTAGATAGAAAACTTCAGGAAAGAAGAATATTCCCAGCTATAGATATTTACAAGTCAGGAACTAGAAAAGAAGACTTACTATTAAGTGAGGCAGAAAAAGAAGTTGCTTTTGCAATAAGAAGAGTTATGTATAGAGATGGTAATATAGAAACTATAACAGAGAACCTTATTAATATGCTTTCTAAAACTAAGGATAATGAAGAGTTTATTTCAGTTTTCCCTAAGAGTGAAGCTTTTAAAAAGTAGTTAAGAGCAACAAGTTAATAGTTAAAGATGAAATTGCTAAGCAATTTCTTAAATATAAAAAATCTAGCTATTGCTAGATTTTTTATATTACACTAAATGATAATTAGGAATTTGTTTTTTATACTATCAACATAATATTTAATTAATTTATTGCTTTTATTTTTTTGCAAAAGAAAACAGGAAAGATATAAATCTTTCCTGTTGATCCAAAAAGTTAAATTACTTGTTAAGACCGAATTTCTTGTTGAACTTATCAACTCTACCGCCGATATCAACGATTTTTTGCTTACCAGTGAAGAATGGGTGGCATTTAGCACATATATCAACTTTTAACTCTTCTTTAACTGATCCAGTTGTGAAAGTGTTTCCACATGCGCACTTAACCACAGCATCGTGATGGTAATTTGGATGTATGCCTTCTCTCATTATGATTCACCTCTTTCGAAATTTAAGTATCATTAAACGACATATTTAACGACTAATAGAGTATAACATATGGGGTATAAAAGGTCAATGATAATTAAGGTGTAAAACATCTTTTTAATAATGGTTTAAAATGCTATAATCGATATATATAACTATCGAAGAAGGAGACGAATTAATGAGTAAATTATACTTTAGATACGGAGCAATGAATTCAGGAAAGTCGACTAACTTAATGCAAGTAGCTCATAACTATGAAGAGCGTGGAATGAGTGTGGTATTAATAAAACCTGCTACTGATAAAAAGGGTGGAGATAAGTTAGTATCAAGGCTTGGAGTAGAGAGAAAAGTTGATTTAGTAATAGATAAAGATATGAATATATATGATGAAGTTAAAAATTGGAATGATACAAAATGTATGATTAATTGTATATTAGTAGATGAAGTTCAATTTTTAAAATCATATCAAATAGATCAACTTTTTGAAGTAGCTGTCGGATTAAATATACCTGTAATATGCTATGGATTAAGAACAGATTTTAAGATGCAAGGCTTTGAAGGTAGCACAAGATTGTTACTATTAGCTCATAGTATTGAAGAAATGAAGACAATATGCAAATGTGGAAGAAAAGCTGTATTAAATGGAAGAAAAATAAATGGTAAATTTGTTTTTGAAGGAGAACAAGTTGCTATAGATTTAGTAGATAATGTTGAGTATGAATCATTATGTGGACATTGTTATATAAAGTATAAGGATCAAAAATAATTTTGAAAGAGTGATGATATGAGAAAATGTGATGTTGGGGGTCAAGCTGTAATAGAGGGAGTTATGATGCGTGGCTCAAAAGGATTGGCTACAGCAGTAAGAACTCCAAGTGGTAAAGTTGAAGTAGACATGAAAAATGTTAAGCCACTAACGAAAAGATACAAGTTTTTAAATATACCATTTATAAGAGGAATATTTATATTAATAGATTCCTTAATAGTTGGAATTAAAACTTTAAATTATTCTGCAAGCTTTTTTGAGGAAGATGAAGAAGAATCTAAGTTTGAGCTTTGGTTAAAGAAAAAGCTAGGAGATAAAGGGGCAAATGATTTAATAGTTACAGGGACGATGATGTTTTCGCTTTTATTATCTGTAGGGTTATTTGTTGGGATTCCAACGGTATTAGCTGCTTTATTTAAAAGATTTGGATTACATCCGATAGCTTTAAATTTAATAGAGTCTGTGATTAGAGTAGGAATTTTAATATTATACATGTATTTAGTTAGTAAATTAGATGATATATATAGAGTATTCCAATATCATGGAGCAGAGCATAAAACTATTTTTTGTTATGAGAATGAAGAGAAGTTAACTGTTGAAAATGTTAAGAAATATAGTAGATTTCATCCAAGATGCGGAACTAATTTCCTGTTTTTAACTATGTTCGTTAGTATAATAGTTTTTTCATTAACAGGATGGGGTGGAGTTATACAAAGAATAATTCTTAGAGTTTTATTAATGCCTTTTGTGGCAGGAATAACTTATGAGTTAATAAAATGGCTTGGGAAAACTGATAGTAAGTTAGGTAAAATAATAGCTTATCCAGGATTAAAGCTACAAGAACTTACTACAAAAGAGCCGGATGAGTCACAAATAGAAGTAGCTATAGCTTCATTGCTAGCAGCAGAAGGAATTGAATATAAAAAGAAAATTGGAGAATTATTAAAAGAAGGGGCTGATATATTAAAGGAAGTCTCTATTGACACTTATATACTAGATTCTCAATTATTATTAGGCAAAGTTATAAATAAAGATAAATTGTATTTAATTACCAATAGGGACGAAGAAGTTAGCAAAAAATCAGAAAAAGAGTACTTTGAACTTATTCAAAAAAGAAAAGATAAAATGCCTATTAAATATATATTAAAAAGTGCTGAGTTTATGGGATTAGACTTTAATGTTGAAGAAGGGGTATTAATACCTAGACCGGATACAGAAATATTAGTTGAAGAAACCTTAAAGTATATTCCGAAAGATAAGGATATGAATGTTTGTGACCTTTGCTGTGGAAGTGGTGCTATAGGTATAGCATTAGCAAGTTTTAGGGAAAATATAAATATTGACCTAATAGATTATTATGATACGCCGAAGAAAGTAACAGAAAGCAATATTGTTAAGCACAACTTAAAAGAAAGAGCTAAATTTATAAAAAGTGACTTGTTAAAGGTAGTTATTCATCAAAATAAAAAGTATGATATATTAGTTTCAAATCCACCATATATAAAAGAAGAAGTTATTTCAACTCTTATGGAGGATGTTAAGGATTATGAACCTCATACGGCTTTATCAGGTGGGCAAGATGGATTAGTATTCTATAGAAGAATAGTTGAAGAAAGTTCAAAGGTTTTAGGAGAAGATGGTATACTTGCTTTTGAAATTGGCCATGATCAAGGTGAAGAGGTTAAAGATTTGATGATTAACAACGGTTATAATGATATAAAAGTAATTAAAGACTTAGCCGGATTAGATAGAGTTGTAATAGGAACTTTAAAAAGTTGATAAAATCACATTTACTATGATATAATACTAAAATGTGAAAAATTAGAGTATGGAGTGATACTATGTTATTAGATAAATTAGCATTTACTGAAAATAAATATGAAGAACTATCAGTTAAAATATCAGATCCTTCAATAATGGCTAACCAAAATGAGTGGAGAAAGCTATGTAAGGAGCACGCAGAATTAGAAAACCTAGTAACTGTTTATAGAGAATATAAAAAAGTTGTAGAAGATTTAGCAGCTAATAAAGAGATGCTAAATGAAGAGTCAGATAAAGAAATGAGAGAAATGTTATCAGAAGAAATCTCTATGTTATCTGAACAAGAAACAGAATTAGAAAACAAGATTCAAATTATGTTATTACCTAAAGATCCTAATGATGACAAGAACGTATTTGTTGAAATTAGAGGTGGAGCTGGTGGAGATGAAGCAGCATTATTTGCAGCTAATCTTTTTAGAATGTATACAAGATATGCAGAAAGCCAAAGATGGACTGTTGAAATGATGAGTTCAAATGAAAATGATCTTGGTGGCTTCAAAGAAGTTGTATTCATGATTAAAGGTAATGGAGCTTACTCAAAGCTTAAATATGAAAGTGGAGTTCATAGAGTTCAAAGAGTACCAGACACTGAAAGTTCAGGTAGAATCCATACCTCAACTGCTACAGTTGCAGTATTACCAGAAGTTGATGATGTTGATATAGAAATACATGATAAAGATTTAAGAATTGACGTTTATAGATCATCTGGTAATGGAGGACAATGTGTTAATACTACAGATTCTGCTGTAAGAATAACACATATTCCAACAGGAACTGTTGTTGCTTGTCAAGATGAAAAATCACAGCTTAAGAATAAAGAAAAAGCTATGAAAGTATTAAGATCTAGACTTTATGAAGCAGCTGAGGCAGAGAGAATGGCTGGAATAGCTGAAGATAGAAAGAGCCAAGTAGGTACGGGGGATAGAAGTGAAAGAATAAGAACTTATAACTATCCACAAGGAAGAGTAACTGACCACAGAATAGGTCTTACACTTTACAAATTAGATTCTTATTTAAATGGAGATATAGAAGAAGTTATAAATGCTCTAATCACTGCAGATCAAGCAGAAAAGATGAAAGCAATGGGAAATACTGATTCGATGTAATAAGATTAAAAGCCTTGCATTTATAATGTAAGGCTTTTAGAATAGGTAAATAAATTATGTATATAGATAAAGCATTAAAAAGGCAGAGTAAATTAAAAAAATTATTTTATAGTACTATGATATTTTTAAGTATATTCTTACCTATGATGGTTTACTTAGCAAATATAAGATCAAAGTTTATATATATCTATTTATTAGTTTTAGAGATATTAATTCTTTTATCCATAGTAAATAAAATTAACTTTTATAACTTAAAATTTTCATGCGCAAATAATAAATTAAAATTTAAAAGTGGATTGTTCTCAAAAGAGAATATCTTAATTTGTGATAAAATAGCTATAGTACATACAAATAATATTAAAGAAGATATAGAAATAGTAATAGTTACAACTATGAGATTTAGAAATAAATCATTGAAACCTGTTAGCAAGTCATTTTTGCAAAGGTATCCTGAGGCTAATCATGAATATTTAAAGCTTAAAAGGCTAAATCCTGAAGAAAGTTATTATTTTCAAGTAATTAGAAGAGGAGCTTTAAATAAGTATATTTTATTAGAAGTTATTTATAAAAATTGTGTAAAAGCTATATATACTTCATCTGCTATAGATAATATTAAAATAGCAAGAGGGCAAAATGAATTTTAAAAGAAGGAAGGTAAGTCTTGTGAAAACAAAGGTTGCCATAATAAATGATGTTAGAGATGATATAGAATATATAAAAGAGGCTGGAAGTGTAATTAAAGAGGGAGGAACAGTGGCATTTCCCACAGAAACAGTATATGGATTAGGTGCTGATGCATTAAATTCAGAAGCTGTAAAGAAGATATTTATCGCAAAGGGAAGACCACAAGATAATCCACTTATAGTACATGTTAGTTCTAAAGATTTATCATATTTAGTTAAAGATATTCCTAAAGTAGCTGAGGATTTAATGAATAAATTTTGGCCAGGTCCGTTAACTATAATATTAGATAAAAAAGATATAATTCCAGATGAAACTAGTGCGGGGCTTAGTACTATAGGTATAAGAATGCCTAATAATGAGATAGCATTAAAACTTATAGAATTATCAGGAAAACCTATTGCAGCGCCATCTGCAAATATATCAGGCAGACCTAGTCCAACGGAAGTAGAAAGATGTATTGAAGACTTAGATGGAAGAGTGGATTATATTTTAGGTGGAGACAGAAGTGATATAGGAGTGGAATCTACTATAGTAGACTGTACTGTTGAGCCTCCAATGGTATTAAGACCTGGTGGAATTACTTTAGAAATGCTAAGAGAAGTTGATGCTAGAATAGAGATAGATAAAGCTTTAATGAAAAAACCAACTGATGATTTAAAGCCTAAGGCTCCTGGAATGAAGTATAGACACTATGCACCGAAGGCATCTTTAAAAATAATTAGAGGTAAAAATGAAAAAACTATTGAAATTATCTCTGAAATGTTGGAAAATTATATAGATAAAAATAATAAAGTGGCAATACTTACAACAGATGAAAATTTAAGTAGGTTTAATAAAGGTGAAATTATATCATTAGGCAGTGAAAAAGAATTATCACAAATAGCCCAAAATCTTTTTGAAGCTTTAAGAAAATGTGATGATTTAGGGGTTCAATATATTTTATGTCAAGGATTTGAAGAAGATGGTGTTGGACTTGCGATAATGAATAGACTCAATAAAGCTGCTGGATATGATATTATAGATGTTTAATTAAAGGAGGATGGGGGAACCTATCTTCCTTTTTTATAAATAAAAAATGGAGGATTATTTTATGAAGATAGCGTTAGGTTGTGACCATGGTGGTTTAAATTTAAAGGCGGAGATAGCTAGTTATTTAAAATCACAAAATATAGAATTTAAAGACTTTGGTACATATACAGAAGAATCTTGTGATTATGCTGACATAGCTTTACCAGTAGCAGAAGCAGTAGTAGCTAAAGAGTTTGACTTTGGTATATTAATATGTGGAACTGGAATAGGAATTGGAATAGCAGCAAACAAAGTTCCAGGAATAAGAGCAGCACTTTGTTCAGATACATTTAGTGCTCATGCAACTAGAGAGCATAACGATGCTAATATATTAACTATGGGAGAAAGAGTAGTTGGTAAAGGATTAGCTATAGATATAGTTAAAGCTTTCTTAGGTGCTGAATTCGAAGGTGATAGACACGTTAGAAGATTAGAAAAGATAACTAAGATAGAAGAAAAATATAGAAATAACAAGTAGTTGCTACAAAAATAATACTTGATATATATGTTAATTGTTAATATATAATTAGTTAGTTTAATTTAGGAGGAATAAAAGATGAGTAAAGTAACAGAAATGAGACATCCATTAATATCACATAAGTTAGCTTATATAAGAAGTAAGGATACAGGGTCTAAATATTTTAGAGAATTAGTTGAAGAAGTATCTATGTTAATGGCATATGAAGTAACTAGAGATTTAGAAACAGAAGATGTTGAAATCGAAACTCCAATTTGTAGAACTACATGTCAAATGTTAGCAGGTAAGAAGATGGCTGTAGTTCCTATATTAAGAGCTGGACTTGGGATGGTTGATGGAATACTTAACCTAATACCAGCAGCTAAGGTTGGACATATAGGTCTATATAGAGATGAAGAAACTCTTCAACCAGTAGAGTATTTCTGTAAACTTCCTCAAGATATAGCAGAAAGAGATGTAATTGTTGTTGACCCAATGTTAGCTACAGGTGGATCAGCGGCTGATGCTATTATGTTATTAAAACAAAGAGGTGCTAAGAAGATAAGATTAATGTGCTTAATTTCTTCACCAGAAGGAATAGAATTAGTTCAAAAACAACATCCAGATGTAGATATATATGTAGCTGCTATAGATGAAAAATTAAATGAAAAAGGATATATAGTACCAGGTTTAGGTGACGCTGGAGATAGACTTTTCGGAACTAAGTAATAAAGAACGAAGCAGTTGCTTCGTTTTTTTAATAAATTGATAATAAATTAAATGAGAAATTCTAAATTATAAATGAAAAGTTAAGGGAATAAATTTCTTGGTTTTGAATTATGAATTAAGAATTTTACATTAAATAAACATAACATATAAAAAGAGGTGTTTTTATGAAGAGAGAAGCTTATTTAAAGTGGGATGATTATTTTATGTCGGTAGCATTGTTATCGGGTATGAGAAGTAAGGATCCTAGTACTCAAGTTGGGGCTTGTATTGTAAATAGTTCAAATGTAATTGAAAGTATAGGTTATAATGGGTTACCAAAAGGTTGTTCAGATGATGAATTCCCTTGGGAAAGAGAAGGAGAGACTTTAGATACAAAATATTTATATGTAGTACATGCAGAATTAAACGCTATATTAAATGCAAAAGGAAAAGATTTAAGTGGATGTATTATTTATGTAGCATTATTTCCATGTAACGAATGTGCTAAGGCAATTATTCAGTCTGGGATAAAAGAAGTAGTATATTTAAGCGATAAATATGCTGATACAGATTCTGTAAAGGCTTCAAAGAAAATGTTTAGCGCAACTGGAGTTAAGTTAAGACAACTTACCCCAAGAGAGAAGAATATACATTTATCTTTAGATATTGAAAATATATAAGTGGAATTAGTTAATATGAAAAACATCATAATAATTATATAGTTAGAATACATAGACAAAAGATTAATATTTCTATAAAATGTAAAATATATAAAAATATACAAAATATGGTTGAAAATGAAAAGTGGTAAGTGGTATAATAAAACTGTTAATTGTTTAACAATTAACAGTTTTATTCTTTATATGAGATTAATGGGAGGGTATATTATGAGAGATGTAGTAATAGTAAGTGCAGTAAGAACTGCAATAGGATCTTTTGGAGGGGCGTTAAAGGATGTTCCAGCAGTAGACTTAGGTTCATTAGTAATTAAAGAAGCTGTAAATAGAGCTGGAATCAAGCCAGAATTAGTAGAAGAAGTTTTAATGGGAAATGTTATACAAGCAGGATTAGGTCAAAATGTTGCTAGACAAGCATCTGTAAAAGCTGGAATACCAGTAGAAGTACCTGCTATGACAATAAATATGGTTTGTGGATCAGGATTAAGAACTGTATCATTAGCTGCTCAAATGATTAAAACTGGAGATGTAGATGTAGTTGTTGCAGGGGGAATGGAAAGTATGTCTCAAGCTCCATATGCATTAAAATCAGCTAGATGGGGACAAAGAATGGGCGATGGTAAAATGGTAGATACAATGATAAATGATGCATTAACAGATGCATTTAATAATTATCATATGGGTGTTACTGCAGAGAATATAGCAAAAGAATGGGGATTAACAAGAGAAATGCAAGACGAGTTTTCTGTAAATTCTCAGTTAAAAGCTGAAAAGGCTATAAAAGAAGGTAGATTTGTTGATGAAATAGTACCTGTAGTAATTCCTCAAAGAAAAGGGGAACCAAAAGTATTTGCACAAGATGAATTTCCAAGATTCGGTGCTACAATTGAAGGAATGGCTAAATTGAAACCTGCATTTGTTAAAGATGGTACTGTAACAGCAGCAAGTTCATCAGGAATTAATGATGGAGCAGCAGCGATAGTAGTGATGAGTGCTGAAAAAGCGGCAGAATTAGGAATTAAACCAATGGCTAAAATAGTTTCTTATGGAAGTAAAGGACTAGACCCATCAATTATGGGATATGGACCTTTCCATGCAACTAAAAAAGCATTAGAGAATACAGGATTAACAGTAGAGGATATGGATTTAATAGAAGCAAATGAAGCATTTGCAGCTCAAAGCTTAGCTGTCGCTAAAGATTTAAACTTTGATATGAGCAAGGTAAATGTTAATGGTGGAGCAATAGCACTTGGACATCCAGTAGGAGCATCTGGGGCTAGAATATTAGTTACATTACTTCATGAAATGGAAAAGAGAGATGCTAAAAAAGGTTTAGCAACACTTTGTATAGGTGGAGGAATGGGAACAGCTTTAATAGTAGAAAGAGAATAATAATAAAAGACCTTACTTTGAGTAAGGTCTTTTATTATTATTCAAAAGTCTGAAAATTTAGTCAAATGAATTTAATAAATCATAAATTAAATAGATTATTCATAAAATGAGATAAAGTTAAAAAATATAAGCAATAGTGAATTATAGAAATAATTACAAATAAATACAGGGGTATTTAGGTGAAAAATAATGGAAATGGAGTTTTATATTAATGTTTTAAAGAGATATAATTACAGAAGTTATCTAAGGAGTAATAATATATGAATAGGGAAATAAAAAGTTTACTGAGGATACTTATAAAGAACATCATGTTGACATTAGCTATTATTATTTTTGCTATGTTTTTAATTGGACATGCTATATTAGGTGTTATATTTTCTTTAGGATTATTAGTTGCAACTACAAATTTTGTACTTAGTGGAATTATAATTGAAAAAACAATTAAAAGTAAGAAGAAGTTTGTTAAGTATATTTTTCCATTTAGTTATATTTTAAGAATTATAACAGTAGTTATTATAGCGTATCCATTTATATATAATATTGAAGAACTTTTAGCCTATATATTAGGATTTATAAGTTTTTTTATAATGTTAATAATAACTTGGTTAAAAATGCAAAGGGGAGTGAGTAAATGGAGCCATACAAACCTATAATCTCATTTAATCTTGGCCGTCTAGTAATAGATATAAAGCCAGAGGCAGTAATACAACTAGTAATAATACTCTTTGTGGGGATTTTAGCATGGTATGCTACAAAAGATTTAAAAAGTAAACCGCAAGGTAAGAAACAAGTAATTGTTGAATACTTGTATAACCTAATTAATAATGTTGTGGATAGCAACATGGGGAAGGAATATAGAGATGTAGTGCCATTTATAGGGACATTGGCTATATTCATTTTAATAATGAACCTCACAGGATTAGTTGGTATAGCAGCGCCTACTAAAAATTTTAGTGTAACAATTGCTTTATCTCTAATAGTATTTGTATTTATACAGGCTTATACAATTAGAAAAAAAGGTATAAAGAGTTACTTTGGAGGATATGCAAAGCCTATGGCTGTTATGCTACCAATAAATATATTAGAAAGAGTTATGCTTCCAATATCATTAGCTCTAAGATTGTTTGGAAATATATTAGCTGCAACAGTTTTAGTTGAATTGGTATATCAAGGTTTATCATCATTAGCTTGGATTGCTGAGATTGGGTTACCAATACCACTTCATGCATATTTTGATATATTTGATGGAGCAATTCAAATGGTTATATTTGTAATGCTAACAATGATAAATACCAAAATAACTGTAGAACATTAAAGAAAAAATTGATATTAAACTTTACTGACATTATTAATAAAAATAAATGCAAATTAAGGAGGAATTAAATTATGGATCAAGAATCAGTAAGAGCATTAGCAGCTGCAATAGCAGTTTTAGTAGGAATAGGAGCTGCTATTGGAATAGGTAATGCAACAGCTAAAGCTGTCGAAGGAATCGCTAGACAACCAGAAGCAAGTGGTAAGATAACAACTGCTTTAATGATAGGTGCTGGATTTGCTGAAGCTACAGCAATATATGGTTTATTAGTATCAATATTATTAATATTTGTAGGAATAAGCTAAAAATTTAGTGTTTTAGATAATTCTTAGAAAGGAGAAAGCTAATTATGGAAATAAATATAGGAGTTATATTAGCTTCAATAGTAAATACAGCAATTTTATATATAATATTAAAACATTTTTTCTTTGATAAAGTTAAAGCTGTGATAAATGAAAGAGAAGAATATATAAATAAAACCTTTTTAGAAGCTGAGGAAGCTACAGAAAAGGCAAAAACAATAAGCATAGAAAGTGAAAAAAGAATAGAAGAACTAAAAAGACAAAGTAGAAAAATAACTGAAGATGAAAAGAAAAAGGCTGAAGATATTTATAGAGATATAGTTGATGAAGCAAAAAGAGATGCTGAAGTTATAAAGGAAAAAGCTAGAGTTGAGATAGAAAGAGAAAAGAAACGAAACGAATATGTTTTAAAAGAAAGATATGTCAGCTTAGCAATGGAGTTATCAGAGCAATTAATAGAAAAGAATATAGACGAGGGTAAAAATAAAGATCTAATAGATGAATTTATCGCTAAAGTAGGAGATTAAATATGTATGAATATTTAGATAAAAGATATGCGATAGCTCTTTATGAAGTTGCAGAAGAAAATGGGAAAGTTGATGAATATATTGAAAACTTAAAGATTATATGTGACTTAATGGATAATGATAAGAGTTTTTATGAATTTATCAAAAATCCTCAAGTAGGTACAAGAAATAAGAAAAGAGCATTTATTAATATTTTTAAAAATAAAATTGACGAAGATTTGTTATCCTTTTTGCTTATTTTAATTGAGAAAGAGAGAATTCTACATTTAAGAGAAAAAGTAAATGAAATGGAAAAGATAATTCTTGAAAAAAATAATACATTAAAAGGTTTTGTTAAGACTACAGTACCTTTAACAGACGAACAATATAATTTATTAATAAATGCCTTAGAAAAAAAGTATAGCAAAAAAATTGTGTTAGAGAGAATTATAGATCCTGATATACTAGGTTCCATATATGTAAAAATAGATGATGAGGTTATAGATGGAACAATCAAGTTTAAAATGGATAAATTAAGGGAACTAATGCTTGAATTAGAATAGAGGTGTTAATGTGCATATAAAGCCAGAAGAAATTACATCTATTATAAAAAAAGAAATAGTGAAATATGAAAAAAATATAAAGACAGAAGACACAGGAACTATAATCCAAGTTGGAGACAATATTGCGAGAGTTTATGGATTAGATGATTGTATGGAAGGCGAATTGTTAAAATTTCCTAATGGTGTTTATGGAATGGCATTAAACTTAGAGCATGATAATGTAGGGTGTGTTCTTTTAGGTTCCGAGGAAGGAATAAAAGAAGGAGATATAGTAAAGAGAACTAATAAAATATCAGAAGTTCCAGTTGGTGAAGATATGTTGGGAAGAGTAGTAAATGCATTAGGTCAGCCAATAGATGGACGAGGCCCTATATACTATGAAGAGTTTAAACCAATAGAAGCACCAGCTCCAACAATAATAGATAGAACATCTGTTAAGGAGCCGTTACAAACTGGAATTAAAGCTATTGATGCTATGATTCCTATAGGTAAGGGTCAAAGGGAACTTATAATAGGAGATAGACAAACTGGGAAAACAGCAATAGCTATAGATACTATAATAAATCAAAAAGGTAAGGATGTTATATGTATATATGTAGCAATAGGACAAAAGCAATCTACTGTAGCCAATATAGTGAATACCTTAGATAGAATGGAAGCATTGGATTATTCTATAATTGTAGCATCCACGGCAGCAGAAGGAGCACCATTACAATATTTAGCTCCTTATGCAGGATGTACAATTGGAGAATATTTCATGAATAAGGGTAAGGATGTTCTTATAGTTTATGATGATTTATCAAAGCATGCAGTTGCATATAGAACAATGTCATTATTACTTAGAAGACCACCAGGAAGAGAAGCTTATCCAGGAGATATATTTTATATTCATTCAAGATTATTAGAAAGAGCAGCAAAATTATCAAAAGAAAAAGGCGGTGGGTCTTTAACAGCACTTCCTATAGTAGAAACTTTAGCTGGAGATGTAACTGCATATATACCTACTAATGTTATTTCTATTACAGATGGACAAATATTCTTAGAAACTGACCTATTTAACTCCGGACAAAGACCAGCTGTGAATCCTGGTATATCTGTATCAAGAGTTGGTGGAAATGCTCAGATAAAAGCTATGAAGCAGGTATCAGGAAGCTTAAGATTAGAGCTCGCTCAGTATAGAGAGTTAGCATCATTCGCACAATTTGGATCGGATTTAGATAATGATTCCAAGATAAGATTAGAAAAAGGAAAGAGAATATTAGAGGTTTTAAAACAAAAGCAGTATGAACCTATGAGAGTTGAGGAGCAAGTTCTGATTTTATATGCAATTAGTAATAACTTTTTAACTGACATAAATTTAGGTTACATATCTGAATTTGAAAAAGAGTTAATGAAATTTGCAGATACTCATTATAGGGACATGTTAAAAAGTATAAAAACTGAAGGTAGCTTAACAAAAGAAGTTAAATGTGATATGGAAGAATGTATTAGTGAATTTAAAAAAATATTTACAGAGAATGAATAAAGCTACTTATATATTTATTAGGGAGGCATTATTGTGGGAGCATCTGGACTTATTGAGATAAAAAGAAGAATAAAATCTATTCAAAGTACTAAGAAAATAACTAAAGCTATGGGCTTTGTTGCTACTTCTAAACTTAAAAAAGTAAGAAATAGACTCACTAATAATGATGAGTATGTAAAAATAATTGAAGAAATAGTACAAGAAACTGTTAATTCTTTACCTGATGATTATGAATCTTTATATACAAGCAATAGGGAAGGCAAAAAGCTATATTTAGTTGTTTCATCAGATGTTGGTTTGTGTGGTGGATTTAATAATAATCTTATATCATACTTTAATGATGTTATTGAAGATAGGGATAATAGCAAGATTATTCTTGTTGGGAGAAAAGGTAAAGCTTATTTTGATAAGTTTAAGTTAAAAGCAGATAAATACATTGTTGATATGCAGAGTATTCCAACTAGTACTGAAGTTAATGAATTGAAATATATAATAGATGAACTCTACACAAGTGGAGAGGTAACAGAAGTTAATATTTTATTTACATTCTTTAAATCCCCAATAAGGCAAATACCTAAAATGGTTAAGTTATTACCTATAGAGAAAAAATATGATGGACAAGATAAATATATTATAGAACCTAATATAGATACTGTATTTAAAAATGCAATTAATTTATATATAGAAAGTAAATTGATGGAGTGCTTATTGCAATCTAGAGTAAGTGAAGAAAGTTCAAGAAAGATTGCTATGGATGGAGCAACTGATAATGCAACAGAGATGCTAAGAGTATTAGGCATTAAATTTAATAGGATAAGACAAAGCATTATAACTCAGGAAATTTCTGAAATTGTTGGTGGAGCTGAAGCGCAGAAATAATAAGGGGGTAAGATTATGGAAGAAAAAAAAGTAGGTAAGGTTGTTCAAGTAATAGGACCTGTAGTTGATATTAAATTTGATTCAGACTCCCTTCCTAACATTTACAATAAAATCGAAATTGAAATTGAAATTGAAAAAGAAAAGTTAGTTACTGAAGTAGAACAACATATAGGTGATGATATAGTGAGAACTATAGCGATGGAAGGAACTGATAGGTTAAAAAGAGGTATGAAGGCTGTAGATACAGGTAGTTGTATTACTGTTCCTGTTGGAGAAGAGGTTTTAGGAAGAGTATTTAATGTATTAGGAAATACTATAGATAATGCTGGACCTATAGGTGAAAAAGAAAGATATCCTATTCATAGACCAGCGCCTAGCTTTAAAGATCAATCATTAGAACCTGAAATACTGGAAACAGGTATAAAAGTTATAGATTTATTAGCTCCTTACCAAAGAGGCGGTAAAATAGGGTTATTTGGAGGCGCTGGGGTTGGAAAAACAGTATTAATCCAAGAACTTATTAATAATATAGCTACTGAACATGGAGCATTATCTGTGTTTACAGGGGTGGGAGAAAGATCAAGAGAGGGTAATGATTTATATTACGAGATGAAAGAATCTGGAGTAATAAATAAAACTGCTTTAGTATTTGGTCAAATGAATGAGTCACCTGGAGCTAGAATGAGAGTTTCTCTAACAGGGCTTACAATGGCAGAATACTTTAGAGATAAAGGCCAAGATGTTCTTTTATTTATAGATAATATATTTAGGTTTACTCAAGCTGGATCAGAGGTTTCAGCACTACTTGGAAGAATACCATCAGCAGTTGGATATCAGCCAACACTTGCAACAGAAATGGGAGAACTTCAAGAAAGAATTACATCAACTAAGAATGGTTCAATAACTTCAGTGCAAGCTGTTTATGTTCCAGCGGATGACTTAACAGATCCAGCACCGGCTACAACATTTACTCATTTAGATGCTACAACTGTTTTATCAAGATCTATATCAGAGCTTGGAATTTATCCTGCAGTTGACCCATTAGATTCATCATCAAGATTGTTAGATCCAAGAATTGTTGGAGATGAACATTATAATGTAGCTACTGAAGTAAAGAATTTACTAGAAAGATATAGACAATTACAAGATATAATAGCTATTTTAGGAGTAGATGAATTATCTGATGAAGATAAAAAGGTCGTTGCAAGAGCAAGGCGTATTCAAAGATTTTTATCACAGCCGTTTACTGTTGCAGAACAGTTTACAGGAATGAAGGGTAAGTATGTTCCTATATCAGAAACTGTAAGAGGATTTAAGGAAATACTAGAGGGCAAATGTGATAATATTCCAGAAGGGT
Source organism: Clostridium hominis (assembly GCF_014287825.1). Taxonomy (NCBI): domain Bacteria; kingdom Bacillati; phylum Bacillota; class Clostridia; order Eubacteriales; family Clostridiaceae; genus Clostridium; species Clostridium hominis. The sequence continues at coordinate 42,882 of NZ_JACOOO010000035.1, read as the reverse complement.
TATTCCTATTTGCTGGCACTATAGACGAAGTAAAAGAAAAAGCTAGTAATGTAAATGGGTGATTTGAATGGAAAGGTATAGTAAGTTAACTATTATAACTAATGATAATAAAAAAGTTGAAGAGAATATACTTTCTATAGTAACTGAAAGTGAAGAGGGAAAGGTTGAGATTTTACCTAACCATACTAATTCTATAATAGGTACAATTCCCACTGTAACTAAATTCGTTTGTTGTGATGGAAAAGAAAAAAGTATATTTACTTCATTTGGAATTATATATATAGAAAATAATTTAATAAAATTCTGTTGTGATTCAATAAATTGGCCAAAAGAAATTGATTTAGATAGAGCTAAATTATCAGAAGATAGGGCAAAAAAAAGATTAGCAGAAAAAAATAATCTAAATACAGTAAGAGCAAGAAACTCGCTTTTAAGAGCAAAAGCAAGAATTGAAGTTGCAAAGTATATATAGAAAAGAGATATTTTCAAATATTTTTATATTTATTTGAAAATATCTCTTTTTTTATTTTTATAATTTGTTTATTATTAAGGTTTTTTGTAGAAAGGGAACATTTTGGGGATGTAATTAATATATTATTATATATCGAATAGTATAAAAACTTAATAAATGGACAATAATTTTAGAGGAAAGGCGGGATAATAATATGAAGAAGTTAGGATTAATATTTATTATACTCTTTTCTCTATTAATTATTAATGGAGTAGAATATGAATGTTCTGAAAGTGAAAAATACTATAGATATATGGAAGATATTTTAATAGAAAACTATGATTTTGTTCAAAATGGGGTAAAGCTTGAATACATTATTAATACAAGCATTAATGAAGAAAAAGATAGAATTATAGAACTTCTAAAAAAAGATTCAAAGAGTAATATTGATATAGTTAACAATAATATAGTTTGTTCAGATGATGCGTTAACTTATAATATAAGCTTAATAGATGGAGATAAAACAAAAGTTGAAATTATAATAATAAATAATTCAGAAGGTTTTAAGAGTACAGACTTAAGACAAGCTGTGGAAGAAGTGAAAAGTAATAAATGTATAGATGAAAGAATTTACTATTTTTCAAAAGTTAAAATAAATGAAGAAAAAAATATATTACCATTTATATTAGATGGAATAAATGAAGATACTATAGAAGAAGCGGAAATAAGTAACGGAAAAGTGTTGAAGGCAGAATTTATTGATGGAAGTAAGATTAACCTAGGACAAATTAATTATGATACTGGAAAGTATATGATTATAGGAACACCAATAATTTTTGTAACATACTAACAATTAATATGGAGGGTAATATGGAAAAAATTATAGTTAAAGGCGGTAATAAACTTCAAGGGGAAGTTGATATAAGTATAGCGAAAAACTCAGTTTTACCTATAATTGTAGCAACTATCTTAAATCCTAGAAAAATAACAATAAAAAAAGTGCCTTTACTTGAAGATGTTCTAGTGTTAGTAAATTTATTGAGAGAGTTAGAATGTTCTGTTGAGTTTTCTGATATAACAGGAGATTTAATAATAGATACTTCGAATTTAAAGGAGATAGAGCCAAGCAATGATTTAATAAAACGTATGAGGGCATCATTTTTAATTGTTGGACCTATGCTTGCTAGATTTGGTAGATGTAAGATATCAATGCCTGGAGGTTGCAATATAGGAAGTAGACCTGTTGATCTTCATCTTAAAGGATTTAAAAAATTAGGTGTCGATATTGAAAGTGGTCATGGATATATTAATACAAAAACTGAAGGATTAAAGGGTGGAAGGGTATATTTAGACTTTCCTTCCGTCGGAGCTACAGAAAATTTAATGATGGCAGCGGTATGTGCTGAAGGAGTTACTATAATAGAAAATGCAGCTGAAGAACCAGAGATATGGGATTTAGCACGATTCCTTAATAGTATGGGTGCTAAAGTAGAAGGTGCAGGCTATGGAAGAATAACTATAACTGGAGTTAAAGAATTAAAAGAAACAGAATCATTTACACCTATATACGATAGAATTGAGGCTGGAACATTTATTGTAGCAGCAGCAATAACTAAGAGTAAGATAACTATAAATGGAGTAAATGAAGAGCATTTAATGCCTTGTATAGAAAAATTAACCGAAGTTGGAGTGAAATTTAAAATAGATGGCGAAAAAATGTTAGTAGATGGCACTGAAGATAGGTTCCCAGTAGATATTAAAACTTTACCATATCCAGGTTTCCCTACAGATATGCAACCGCAGATGATGGCATTGCTGTCACTTACTAATGGAGTAAGTATTATAACAGAAACTGTATTTGAAAATAGATTTATGCATGTTGGTGAACTGGTTAGAATGGGAGCAAATATAAAGATAGATGGAAGAATAGCTATAGTTGAAGGTGTTAAGCAACTAACAGGATGTGAGGTGAAAGCAACAGATCTAAGAGCAGGCGCTGCTATGATTTTAGCAGGTTTAGTTGCAAATGGAGAGACTATAATAAGTGAAATTCACCATATAGATAGAGGTTATACAAGAATTGAAGATAAATTTAATAGCTTAGGAGCTAATGTTCATAGAATTAAAATATAAAATAGTTATATTTAAAATAAAGACATGCTGATTAGATATGTCTTTATTTTTTTATATGTTATAGAATTATTTTACAGATTAAAACATATATATAGTTTATGGATAAAGATAGTGGGAGGTTAGGGATGAATAAAAGGTATAAGTTAGATTTAGATGAAGGAATTAAATTTATATTATTTACTACAATTTGTATAGTATTATTTATGATAATTACACCAAGTATGTTGATTAAATCAAAAGGAATCAAGGGGAATGAATTATCAGAAGTAGATATAGAAACAGAGCAAACTGAACCTACAGCATCAACAGTAGAGATTAAGGATATAACTTTAAGTGGTGATGAAACAGTAAGTGTATATATAACTTCACAAAATAAGATTGTTGATGTTCCATTAGAAGAATATATATGTGGTGTAATTTCAAATGAGATGCCAGCATCCTTTGAGATGGAAGCTTTAAAAGCTCAAGCTGTAGCTGCTAGAACATATTTAGCTAGTAAAAAAATTAAGAACTGTGTAAAAGCTAATGGAGCAGATATATGTGATTCTACACATTGTCAAGTTTATACGTCTAAAGCTGTTAGACTTGAGTTATGGGATGAAAGTGTTAGAGATGAAAATTGGAATAAGATAAGTGAGGCTGTTGAATCAACCAAAGGTCAAGTATTAAGTTATCAAAATGAATTAGTTCTTTATCCTCAGTTTTTCTCAACTAGTTCAGGAAAAACTGAAAACTCAGTTGATTTATATTGGTCAGATATACCGTATTTAAGGTCAGTAGAGAGCTCTGGAGAAGAAATATCACCTAAATTTGAGAGTGAAGTACCTATGACAATCAGTGAGTTTATTAATAAATTTGAAGAGAAGTATCCAAACTCGTCATTAAATGAGGATAATATTGAAAGTAGCATAAACATTACATCTAAAAGTGAAGCAGGTGGGGTAAAAGAGATTCAAGTCGCGGGTGAAACAATTAGGGGGCAGGATTTTAGATTTTTATATGGATTAAATTCAAGTAATTTTACTTATGAAATAAATGATGGAAATATAATATTTAAATGTAAAGGGTATGGGCATGGAGTTGGAATGAGTCAATGGGGTGCTAATGTAATGGGTAAAGAAGGAAAGAGCTATGAAGAAATTCTTAAACATTACTATACTGGAGTTGAAATTACAAATTTAAAATTTGGAGAATAAATAAATAGAGTATTTTTAAAGACTTTTGTTGAAAAACAAGAGTCTTTTTGTTTTTTTTTGATGAAATTTGTAGTACGGAAATTGAGTATAAATTGAATTAAATTTGTAGGGGGGGCAAGACTACAAAAAGGAGGTGTTGATATGAATTTAAACAACAAAGATAAGGTTAAAGACTTTTTTAGAAGGGAGGGCTTTTACTTTATTCTACTAATTTGCTTATGTATAGTTGCAGTTGTAGCAGCCTTTACTATTAAGAAAAATAATGAGTTGAAGCAAAGTAATGATCATAATAATGAATTTACTCTAAATGTTGAGGATTCAACAAATGATTCTGCAGAAACTTCAAGAAATGAAATGCCAAATGCAGATAGAGTTGAAAATGGTGACAATGTGGCAGAGGGATCAAATGAATTAGATGAAGTTGCTAACAACGAAGAAGTAGATGACTATACAGAAGTAGCTGATAACACAGAAGATGTTCCTGTTTCTAATACAGTAACAGAAGTAGTTTTCCAATTACCTTTAGAAGGTATGATTTCTAGAGAGTATAAGGAAATGGTTAGGTTACAAAATAGTGAAAGTGGAACAGTAGATAGAACTAGAAGAGGTATTGATTTAAGTGCTTCTGTAGGAACAGCTGTTAATGCTGCAGCAGAAGGTAAGGTAATTGAGGTATCAAAGAGCACAGAAGATGGAAACTTTATAGTTATAGAACACACAAATGGATTAAAGACTAAGTATGCAAATTTAGATGGAGAAGTTTCAGTTGCTGTTGGAGATACAGTTTCAGCAGGCGATCAAATTGGAATCGTTGGAAATAGTTCAATGATATTTACTTCAGAAGTATGTGGAGATGTATTAAATCTACAAGTTGAAGATTCTGAAGGAAACCAAGTAAATCCATCAGATTACTTTAGTTTCTAAGAAAAATAAATCAGCCATTTGAATTTCAAATGGCTGATTACTAATAAGAATTATATTTTAATTAAATCTATTTTTTGAGGAGGTTACATTTTGAAAGACTACATTGAAGAAAGAGTACTAGAAGTTGCTCAATATATTATTGATTCAAAAGCTACTATAAGAAAAACTGCTAAGGTATTTGGAGTAAGTAAAAGTACTATTCATAAGGATATGACAGAAAGATTGCCTAAAATTAATCCCAGTATTGCAGAGCAGACACAAAATATACTTGAATTAAATAAGGCAGAAAGACATATTAGAGGTGGAAAAGCTACTAAATTAAAATACAAAGCTATTGAATGATAATACCTTTACATATATAATATTTTTAAAGAATAATTTGTCTAAAAAAGAATTATCTTGAATTATTATATATCTAGTAGGAGTGAAGAAAATGTGGTTTTGGAGAAGTGGGAACGACCTTGGAATAGACTTAGGGACTGCTACAGTGCTTGTTTATGTAAAAGGTAAAGGTATATTATTAAAAGAACCGTCAGTAGTAGCCATAAATAAAAATAATAATAAGGTACTAGCAGTAGGTGAAGAAGCAAGAAAGATGATCGGAAGAACTCCAGGAAATATAGTTGCAGTACGTCCGCTAAGAGATGGAGTTATTTCTGATTACGATGTTACTGAAAGAATGTTAAAGGAATTTATTAAAAAGGCTTGTGGTAAGGGAAGAATAGTAGCTCCAAGAGTAATGGTTTGTGTTCCATCTCAAGCTACTGAAGTAGAAAAAAGAGCCGTAATGGATGCTGCTAGAAATTCAGGGGCTAAAAAAGTTCATATAATCGAAGAACCACTAGCAGCTGCAATAGGTGCTGGATTAGATATAACCAAGCCTAATGGAACAATGATAGTAGATATTGGTGGAGGAACTACTGATATAGCTGTTATATCATTAGGAGGAGTAGTTGTTAGGAAATCAATCAAAATCGCTGGAGATAAATTTGATGAAGCAATAATAAAGTATGTTAGAAATAAACATAAAATAATGATTGGTGAGAAAACTGCAGAAGATGTTAAGATAAAAGTAGGATCTGCGTTTAAAGATTCAAGAAATTTATTTACTACTATGAAAGGTAGAAATTTAATAACAGGTTTACCAGATGAAGTTGAAATAAGTACTGAAGAAGTAAGAGAAGCTTTGTCAGAGCCTGTATCTGTAATAGTTGATGGAGTTAAGAGTATACTAGAGAAGACACCACCTGAATTAGCTGCGGATATAATAGAAAAAGGAATATTGATGACTGGTGGAGGAGCTTTATTAGATGGACTTAATAAGCTTATAGAAGAAAACACTGGAGTTACAGTTGAAATAGCTCATAATTCTGTTGAAGCTGTTGCAGAAGGGACAGGTCAAGTTTTAAACTTTATAGATAAAATAGATTCAGATATTTTTGGAAAAGAGATAAGTCTAATAGATTAATTATAAATATATAAATGGCACTATAAGTTATTTCTTATAGTGCTATTTATTATATGAAGAATTAAGGTAATATGCATGGTTTAGTCCATGACAAATAACTCGTGCCATTTCGAATACTAAACTAAGTCTAATACCTCTAGAGGTAAAGAATTCAGCATTGTCACTAGAGTCAACTATTCCTATTATTGAGGATACACCTACTTCAGGCAATGACTTTCCTACACCTTTACCGGGATGAATAGGATAATCTCTTACATGTATTTCGCCAATAGAATTAGTATCTCCTAAACAAGCGTCAATTCCGATAATCGTAGCTTGTGGATGAAGTTTTTTTATTTCATCAATTTTTTTATCTATGTTTAAGGCATGGATAGGTGATTCTAGTGTTCCATATACAGGAACAGGGAAGGATGACTCTTCTAAAAAAGTACCTACTAAAGGACCTAAACAATCACCAATACATTTATCTGTGCCAATGCAAACTATAATAGTTTCAGATGTTACATATTTTCTTATAAATTCTGCAATTTCATAATAAGATAAGTTAGATTTATAGTTAACTTTTCTTTTCAAATATACCCACCACCCCTCAATAATAATATATATGAGAGAAAAACTAAGAATATAATAAGTATAAAAAAAGAAAAAATGGAAAATATTTTTAATAAGGTGGTGATATTAAATGAAATGGAAGATAATAATGAGAACTATGTCACTTTTAGTTATAGTAGTAACTATATTTATAGTAGTTTTATATGAACCAAATATTAAAAATAAAGATATAAGTAGTTTGGAAGATGAGACAACTGAGATTACAGAAGGGGATGTGGAAGAAACTTCTTTATCAACAGATAAGCAAATATTACAGGGAAATAGTTCTGATGTTTTAACTTTAAATTTAGATAATATAATTAACAGTTTAACTTTAGATGAGAGAAATGTAGTTGAAGGAATATTAGATAAACTTTCAGTTGTTGATTGTGCTAAAGTTAATTCTATTTTGAATAATGGTAGCATAGATTCAAAGAAGGAAGCTATGGAATATATTAAAAAACGCTTGGTAGAAGAGGATTATGATAGGCTTGTAGGTATATTAAATCAATATATTGACTTAGTGTAGTTATAATGGCTATTAAAGTTATATAAGTGCTTAATATTAAGTAAAATGAAGGAAAATAGAGCAAATTAAAAATAAAATCGGAAAATGAGCTATTATGAGGCTTGAAATATTGTTGCTATGAATATATACTAGTCATTGTCAGTTCGGCAGTGATGCACGAAATGATGAAAGTTATTAATACGATATGGGGGAGTTCCCGAGTGGCCAAAGGGGGCAGACTGTAAATCTGTTACGTTTCGTTTCGATGGTTCGAATCCGTCCTCCCCCACCATTAATAACTTAATTAAATATGCTGGTGTGGCTCAATGGCAGAGCAGCTGACTTGTAATCAGCAGGTTGTTGGTTCGACTCCGATCACCAGCTCCATTAAATGGGGGAGTTCCCGAGTGGCCAAAGGGGGCAGACTGTAAATCTGTTACGTTTCGTTTCGATGGTTCGAATCCGTCCTCCCCCACCATTTAATTTTTTGAAAAATAAATAATAACGTGGAAGCATAGCTCAGCTGGGAGAGCATCTGCCTTACAAGCAGAGGGTCACAGGTTCGATCCCTGTTGTTTCCACCAAATACGCTGGTGTGGCTCAATGGCAGAGCAGCTGACTTGTAATCAGCAGGTTGTTGGTTCGACTCCGATCACCAGCTCCATTAAAATGGGGGAGTTCCCGAGTGGCCAAAGGGGGCAGACTGTAAATCTGTTACGTTTCGTTTCGATGGTTCGAATCCGTCCTCCCCCACCATTAAAAGCATAGTTTATCTATGCTTTTTTATTTTGACTTAAAATAAGTAATATGTATTATAAAAAGTTGAGAATATATTAGAATTTAAATTTATTGACATTAGTTTTAATAATTGTTAATATATATTACAGTAAATAAAAAGTAAATAAAATTTGATATTAGTTCTTATCAAGAGAGGTAGAGGGAGAGGGCCCTGTGAAACCCGGCAACCTGTTACCAATTAGCAGTTGATAGTTAATAAATAATAATTAAATTAACTTAATTATTAATTTTTAACTTTTAATTATTAATTGTATACGTGGTGCCAATTCCTGCAATTAATTTTGCAAGATAAGAAAGACATGGTTGAATATTACGTCTCTTCTTTATCTTAAGAAGAGACTTTTTTATCTTTAGAATTAATATCATCTTAATTAAGAGAGGAGATATATAATGAGAAGATTATTTACATCAGAATCAGTAACAGAAGGTCATCCAGATAAAATCTGTGACCAAATATCAGATGGAATATTAGATAGTATACTAGCTAAGGATCCTATGGCTAGAGTAGCTTGTGAAACAGCTGTAACTACAGGAATGGTTATGGTAATGGGAGAAATATCAACATCATGTTATGTGGATATCCCTAAGGTGGTTAGAGAAACTATAAGAGAAATAGGTTATGATAGAGCTAAATTTGGGTTCGACTGTGATACATGTGCTGTATTAACATCTATCGATGAGCAATCATCAGATATAGCTATGGGAGTTGATGAAGCATTAGAATCAAAAGCTGGTGATAAAGATGCAGTTGAAGCAGTTGGTGCAGGAGACCAAGGAATGATGTTTGGTTTTGCAACAAATGAAACACAAGAGTTTATGCCATTACCAATAGCAATGGCTCATAGATTATCTAGAAGACTTAGTGAAGTAAGAAAAAATGGCACATTACCATATTTGAGACCAGATGGAAAAACTCAAGTAACAGTAGAATATGATGATAACAAAGTTATAAGAATAGATACAATAGTAATATCAACTCAACATGGACCAGAAGTTAGCCAAGAACAAATAAGGGAAGACTTAATGGAACACGTAATTAAAGCAGTAGTTCCTGCAGAGCTTTTAGACGAAAATACTAAGTATTATATAAATCCAACAGGAAGATTTGTTGTTGGTGGCCCACAAGGGGATAGTGGATTAACTGGTAGAAAAATAATAGTTGATACTTACGGTGGATACGGTAGACATGGAGGAGGAGCTTTCTCAGGAAAAGATCCAACAAAGGTTGATAGATCAGCAGCATATGCAGCTAGATGGGTAGCTAAAAACTTAGTAGCAGCTGGAGTTGCAGATAAATTAGAAATTCAATTAGCTTATGCTATTGGAGTTGCTAAACCAGTATCAATTGAAGTTGAAACTTTTGGAACAGGAAAACTTTCAGAAGAAGAAATAGTGAAAATAGTAGAAAAATCATTTGATTTAAGGCCAGGTGCAATAATAAGAGATTTAGAGTTAAGAAATCCTATTTACAAGCAAACAGCAGCTTATGGGCACTTCGGTAGAAATGACTTAGATCTTCCATGGGAAAGATTAAATAAAGTTGAAGATATAAAGAAATACTTATAATAAAAAAAGGAACTCACAGGAATTGCTGTGAGTTCCTTTTTATTAAAGTGTGTTATATACCACGTTTCCGTTAACAATAGTCATTTTTACGTTTATATCTTCATCAAAAATAACTAGGTCAGCATCAAAGCCTTCTTTTATTAAGCCTTTTCTATCTTCTACTTTGCAATGTTTAGCTCCGTTATATGAAGCCATTTTAACTATTTCGTTAAGTGGGTAATTAGAGTTGTTATAAACATTTCTAATAGCTTTATCCAAAGTAAGAACTGATCCAGCAAGTGAACCACTTAATAATCTAGCAGCACCATTTTTAACTTCTACATCTTGACCACCTAAAGAATACATGCCATCTTGCATTCCGCATGCCATCATTGCATCAGTAACTAAAAGTACCTTATCAGTTCCTTTTTGCTTATAAGCAGTTCTTAATGATGGATAAGAAATATGAATACCATCAGATATAGTTTCAGTAGTTATTTCTGAATCAAATATTGCCCCTACAACACCAGGTTCTCTATGAGTAAATGGAGTCATAGCATTGAAAAGGTGAGTTGAGTGGCAGAATCCACACTTTATACCGTCCATAGCTTCTTCATAATTAGCTTTAGTATGTCCCATTGAGCAAACTATACCTTTATCAGAAAGATAGGTAGCTAGTTCTTTAGCTCCTTCTACTTCTGGTGCCATTGTTATAGAAACTACTGCATCTTCGTCTTCACCAACCATTTCGTTAAAGTTTTCAATTGTTGGATCTATTAAGTAGTTTGGGTTTTGAGCACCTATTGCTTTAGGGCTTATAAATGGACCTTCTAGGTGGGCTCCTAAAACGTTAGCTCCATCTGTACCTTTTATTTTAGCTTCTTTAATTGCAGACATAGCCTTTCTTATGTCTTTTTTATCTACAGTCATAGTAGTTGGAGTAAATGAAGTAGTACCATGTTTAGCAATAGTTTTAGCTATTGTATTTATAACATCGTATGTTCCATCCATAGTATCAACACCACCAGCTCCATGTATATGAACATCTATGAATCCAGGGCTTAAATATAATCCTTTACCATCTATAACGTTATCATTAGCTATAGAACTAGGATTTATTTCTTTAATTTTACCATCTTCTATCAAAACAGAACCTTCTTCTATTTTGTCTAGGTAAATTAATTTACAATTTTTAATTAACATAAAAATACCTCCTACATAACTCAAATTTAAAGCAATATGAGTTAAATTTATATAATATGATATAATTATATAATATAGAAGATAAGATTTAAAGGTGTGAACAATAAAATGGAAGTGCTAGAAGGATTAGTTGAGGCTATTATATTTAAAAGTGAAGATACGGGATATATAGTAAGTAAGGTAACAGCCAATAAAGAATTAATTACTGTTGTTGGAATAATGCCTCTTATTAAAGAGGGACAGCAGATAAATTTTAAGGGGTCATGGATTAATCATAAGCAGTTTGGTCGACAATTTAATGTAGAGGAGTATCATGAGTTATTACCGTCATCGGCAAAAGAGATTGAAAGGTATTTATCAACTGGTATAATTCATGGTATTGGACCGGTAACTGCAAAGAAAATAGTAAATAAGTTTGGGGATAAGACTTTAGAGATTCTGGATAACAATATTGAGAGATTAAAAGAAGTTGATGGTATAGGTGAAAAGAAATTTAGTATAATATATGATTCTTACTTAGAGAGTAAAGATTTAAAAGATATAATAATGTTTTTCCAAAAACATGGGATGACTATAAATCAATGTCTAAAAATTTATAAAAAGTTTGGACCAGATTCAATAGATATAGTTTCAAAGAATCCATACATATTAAATGATGAAATATCAGGAATAGGTTTTTTAACAGCAGACAGAATTGCTAGAAGTTTAGGGATTGAAATAATATCACCTTTTAGAATACAAAGCGGAATTAGATATGTTCTTAATAATTTCTCAGCATTAGGAAATACATATATGCCACAGGATATGCTTATAGATGAATGTAAGAAGGTTCTTATGGTTGAGGAAGAACTTGTAGTAGAAAATATATACAATAGTGTATTAGAAGGAAAGTTAAAGGTAGAAAAGATTAAGGAAATAGATGCAGTGTATACTCTACCTTATTATTACTGTGAGTTAGGAGTAACTAATAAGATAATAACTTTAAGCATAGAGAACTTCCAGACTATTAATACTGATGTTTTGTTTGAAATAGAATCTTTTGAAAAAAGATATAATATAAAATTTGCGCAAGCTCAAAAAGAAGCTATTATAGGTGCATTTAATAATGGTATAGAAATAATAACTGGTGGACCAGGAACAGGGAAAACAACAATTATAAAGTGTATAATTGAGATATATGAAAACAGTGGCATGAAGGTTCTTTTAGCAGCTCCAACTGGAAGAGCAGCAAAGAGAATGAGTGAATCTACTGGTAGAGAAGCAAAAACTATTCATAGACTTTTAGAAATGGGCGTAAGTGATGATGAAAACTCATTTTTTGGTAAGGGAGAAGGAGAACCTTTAGAAGGTGATGTAATTATCATAGATGAGGCATCTATGATAGATATCATGCTTATGAATAGTCTTTTAAAGGCTATTAGATTAGGAACTAGAGTGATAATAGTTGGAGATGTTGACCAGCTACCTTCAGTAGGTCCGGGTAATGTTTTGAGAGATTTGATAAATAGTAATTTTATAAATGTAGTAAGACTAAATGAAATATTTAGACAGGGTAAGGAAAGTATGATCATTGTTAATGCTCATAAAATTAATAGTGGTGAATTACCATACCTAAATAAAAAAGATGGTGATTTTTTCTTTGACTCAAGAGAAAATATAGATGATATTTTAAAAACCATAATTGATTTAATAAATAGGAGATTACCTAATTTTAATTCTAAATGGAATAAGGTAAAGGATATACAAATTTTATCGCCAACAAGAAAAGGTGTATTAGGAGTAGAGAATTTAAATAATGAGCTTCAAAAAATACTTAATCCTCCATCAAATCATAAGAAAGAAAAGAATGTTAGGGAAATGATTTTTAGAGAGGGAGATAAAGTTATGCAAATAAAAAATAACTACTCTCTTAAATGGACTAGAATTAGTGGTATTGGTGATGAAGAAGGTGTTGGAGTATTTAACGGTGACATGGGCTTTATTGAGTCTATAAACGAAGATAAGAGTACTTTAACAGTAATATTTGATGATGAGCGAAGAGTTGTTTATGAATTTGCATTTTTAGATGAATTAGAGCTTGCATATGCAATAACTGTACATAAAAGTCAAGGAAGTGAATTTAAAGTTGTAATAACTCCAGTTTTTATGGGGTCAGCATTTTTGATGAATAGGAATATACTATATACTGGGATAACAAGAGCCAAAGAATTAGTAGTAGTTGTTGGAAGTCAAAAGGCTCTTAAATATATGGTAACTAACACTAATAATGTAGAAAGATATTCTTCATTAAAGGAAAGAATTATAGATATTACAGCAGATGAAAAGATAGTTAGGGATTAGAATTTAGAGAGGTTATAAAGATGAATTATAAAGAGCTTAACAGTGCATTTAAGAAAATAAATAATTGGTATGATAAGAAAACTAAAGTACTTACTGTTAAAACTAGACCTTTTAATACATCTATTGTATTTTCAAATTTAATAAATAGAGTTTTATATAATAATGGTAAGATATTATATGTATGGGGTTGTACCGATAAGGAGCAAATAAAAAAGAGAAAGAGAGAATACTATAATATTTTAATAGATGAACAGAAGAAGAATCATATAGGAGACGATATAAAGTTTATAACTATAGATTTATTAGAAGAAGTATATGATGATTTCGACCTTGTTATATTTGATGATATAAGTATATTTTCATCTATATCGAAAAATAGACTTAGAGAAGCTGTAGAAGATGTTTATTGGAGATCTAGTAAGATAATTATATATTCTTCAGAGTATGTGTTTCCAATAGGGAGTAAAATGGAATTAGTTTATTTAGTTGATAATGTGCCAATCGTAGAGCCAAGGTTTGTTTTAACTAGAATAAGATTAGAAAATGATATACCACTAGCTTTATATGAATATCTTAAATGGTTTAAGAAGAATAAAAAAAGAGCTTTAATTATTGTTCCATCTGAATATATGTTAAATAAGATTTACAATAATTATTATAACACTTTAAAGAATGATGATATAAGGGTGGTTAAATACGCAAAAGAACAGAACTTTGGATTTGTGGAAGATATATTAGAAGGGTATAATGACTCTGTTTTTATAGTTACTAATAGTATAGGTAATTATATTAATTTTATAGATGATTTAAATATAGTTATGTTATTTTCGGATAATGAATCTTTCAGCTATAAAGAGATAATTTATCTATGTGGCGCTCTTAGAGTTAGTAATGAGTTTTTACCTGAGATACTCTTGGTATCGAAAGAGATATCAGATGATATGGATAAATCTAAAAATATAACAAGAGGATTTAATCAAAGCTTATGGGAAAGAAAATTATTAAAGAAATAAGGAACATTGTATCAACTATTCTTGATATTATTTATCCACCATCCAATAGATGCATAATTTGTAATTCTGAAGATTTTATAGGAATATGCCCATATTGTAAAAGTAAAATTAAGAGAGTAGAAAATCAGGATGATATATTATCATATGGATATTATGGAGGCATATTAAAAGAGTTAATATTAGCATTTAAATATGATAAAAACTTTACTGCTGGAAATGTTATTTCTGAATTGTTATTAAATTTAATATATGAAAATAATATAGAATTTGATGAAATATGCTATGTTCCTATGAGTAAATCCTCTGTTAAACAGAGGGGGTTTAATCAATGTGAAGTAATTGCCAAAAATCTAAGTAAATCATTAGATATTCCAGTTAATGATTCGCTTATTAAAATTAAAGATACTAGAGAACAAAAAAGTCTATCAAAAGAAGAAAGATATAAAAATATTAAAGGTGCTTTTAAAATAAAAGAAAATAATATTGAAAATAAAAGAATTTTGCTTGTAGATGACGTAGTTACAACTGGGGCAACACTATTAGAATGTAAAAAAATATTAAAAAATTGTGATATAGAAGAAATTACTATATTGACAATTGCCAAAAGCCATATATAATATTAATGTAAAAGTTAGGTCTGTGGATGCAAGTCGATGCCAGTCGCAGGCGAAACGATCCACGTAAGTTAGACAAAGTTTTAATGAGCATGGTGCGGTATAGAAGTAAGTCCTACCAACAGTTATGTTGAGAGTGTGAGTAGTGAGAGGGTAATTCTGGGTAGCAAAAGCTCCAGTAGGCGAGTGTGGGGTCAAAATCCAGGTCAGCTAACTTTTGCAAAAAAGCCACTAATTTCTTAGAAATTAGTGGCTTTTTTATGTAAACTTATAATAATTAAAGATAAGTTAAGTAAATCAAAACTATAGAAAGAATATTCAGAAAATTCAAATATAATGAGGCTTGTTTCATAAAACTTTAAATAGTAGAATATATATAAATAAAAGAATTTGAAATCTTAAAAGACATAACCACAACGAATAGAGAGGGGTTGACCTTATGAGAGTAACAGTAATAGGTAAGAATATTAACGTGACACCAGCATTAAAGGAAATAATTGAGAAGAAGATTTCAAAATTAGACAGGTATTTTAATCCAGGCGTAGAAGCTAGAGCTACACTAAGTGTACAAAGGAATAGGCAGATATTCGAGGTAACAATACCATTCAATGGTGTTATACTAAGATGTGAAGAAGCCACTGATGATATGTATAAGTCAATAGATTTAGTAGAAAACAAATTAGAAAGACAGATAAGAAAACAAAGAACTAAACTATCAAGAAGAAATAATAGTTCTTTAAAATTTTCTAACATAGAAGAAGTAGCAATAGAAGATGAAGAAAGAACTGGCGAAATAGTAAAAATTAAAAAATTTAATATAAAACCAATGACTGCAGATGAGGCAATATTACAAATGGAGTTAGTAGAACACGACTTTTTTGTATTTAAAGATGCAGATACAAATAATATTAATGTAATTTATAGAAGAAAAGATGGAAATTATGGTATCTTAGAGCCGGATTATGAGTAAATTATAAGGGAGTTCCTTTTGAAGGGACTCCTTTTAGATTTTTCATAAAGTTTATTTTTGTTGAATTATTAACATAATAAATGGTATAATTTATAAAAGAACTTTAAGATATAATAATGGTTTATAATTGAAAGGAAATACTTATGGGATTTTTAGAGAAACTATTTGGAACATATAGTGAAAGAGAAGTAAAAAAACTTCAAGGTATAGCTGATAAAATAGAAGCTTTAGAGCCATCTATGCAAGCTTTAACAGATGAAGAGTTACAAAATAAAACAGTTGAATTTAAAGATAGAATAGCTAAAGGGGAATCTTTAGATAGTATATTACCAGAAGCTTTTGCAGTTTGTAGAGAAGCTTCTTGGAGAGTATTAGGAATGAAGCATTTTAGAGTTCAATTACTTGGTGGTATGGTACTTCATCAAGGAAGAATAGCTGAAATGAAAACTGGGGAAGGTAAAACTCTTGTAGCCACACTACCAGCATACCTTAATGGATTAACAGGAAAGGGTGTTCACGTTATTACAGTAAATGACTATCTTGCTAAAACGCAAATGGAAGAGATGGGGCATTTATATAACTTCTTAGGATTAACAACTGGAGTTATAGTACATGGAATAACTAACGATGAAAGAAGAGCAGCTTATAACTGTGATATCACATACGGTACTAATAACGAGTATGGTTTTGATTACTTAAGAGATAATATGGTAATCTACAAAGAAGAAATGGTTCAAAGAGAATTAAACTTTGCAATAGTAGACGAAGTTGACTCTATTTTAATAGACGAAGCTAGAACACCGCTTATAATTTCAGGTATGGGAGATAAGTCAACTAGATTCTATAGTGTTGCAGACTATTTCGTTAAAACATTAGTTAAAGAGCAAGACTTTACTATAGATGAAAAAGCAAATGCAGTTTTATTAACTGATGAAGGTGTTGTTAAAGCTGAAAAATGCTTTAATTTAGAAAACTATGCAGATGCTAAAAACTTAGAATTACAACACTATGTAACTCAAGCACTTAAAGCTAATTACACAATGAAACTAGATAAAGACTATATGGTTAAAGATGACCAAATAGTTATTATAGATGAGTTTACAGGAAGACTTATGGAAGGTAGAAGATACTCAGATGGTCTTCACCAAGCTATTGAAGCCAAAGAAGGAGTTAAAATTCAAAGAGAATCTAAGACTTTAGCAACAATAACATTCCAAAACTACTTCAGAATGTATGATAAATTATCAGGTATGACAGGTACAGCTTTAACAGAAGAAAATGAATTTAGAGAAATCTATAATTTAGATGTTATTGTTATACCAACTAATAGACCAGTTGCAAGAATAGATAGCTCAGATATTGTTTATAAAAATGAAGCTGGTAAGTATAAGGCTATAATAAATGAAATAGTTTCTTCTAACGAGAAAGGCCAACCAGTTTTAGTTGGTACTGCTAGTGTTGATAGATCAGAGTATATTTCATCTCTATTAAAGAAGAGAGGAATAAAGCATCAAGTGCTTAATGCCAAATATCATTCTCAAGAAGCTGAAATAATATCTCATGCTGGTGAATATGGAGCTGTTACAATAGCTACTAACATGGCTGGTAGAGGTACAGATATTAAGCTTGGTGAAGGTGTTATAGAAGTTGGTGGATTAAAGGTAATAGGTACTGAAAGACACGAATCAAGAAGAATAGATAACCAATTAAGAGGTAGATCTGGACGTCAAGGGGACCCAGGTGCATCATTATTCTTTATATCTTTAGAAGATGACTTGATGAGAATTTTTGGATCAGAAAAGATTCAAGGGGTTATAGATAAGTTAGGACTTGAAGAGGATGAAGCAATAGAAAGTAATATGGTTACTAAAGCTATAGAAAATGCTCAAAAGAAAGTTGAAGGTAATAACTTTGATATAAGAAAGAACTTACTTGGATATGATGATGTAATGAATCTTCAAAGAGAAGTTATCTATAGACAAAGAAGAGAAGTTTTAGAAGGTAAAAACTTAAAAGATCAAATAGAATCTATGATAGAAGAGGTTATTGCAGATGCTGTAAATTCTCACTTAATGGGTGAGATTGAAAACTTAGAAGAAGAGTTAGGTAAGTTATTACAATACTTAGGGGATATATGTCTACCTAATGGAACAGTAACTGTAGAAGATTTAGCTGACCTTTCTAATACAGAAATAAAAGATAAATTATTATCTGTAGTATTAGAAATTTATAAAGGTAAAGAGTTAGAATTTGGTGAAGAACAAATGAGAGAAATCGAAAGAGTAGTTCTTTTAAGAGTTGTTGACCAAAAATGGATGGCTCATATAGATAATATGGATCATTTAAAACAAGGAATGGGATTAAGAGCATATAAGCAACAAGATCCAATTCAAGCGTACCAAATGGAAGGTAGTGCAATGTTTGAAGAAATGATCGAGGGAATTAAGAATGAAACAGTTAAGTTCTTATTCCATGTAAGAGTTGAAAGACCAGTGGAAAGAGAAAAAGTTGTAGAAGAAACTTCTGCTAGTCATGGAGAAGATGATAAGAGCTTAAAGAAGGAACCTGCAAGAAATGAAAACAAAGTAGGAAGAAATGATGTTTGTCCTTGCGGAAGTGGAAAGAAATATAAAAACTGCTGCGGCAGAGGAGTATAAAAAAGTGCCCTAAGGGCACTTTTTTAATTATTAATTTTAAATTTTAAATTGGAGAAAGAGCTTCTATGAATTTTACAGTTTAAAATATATATTATTATTTTAAATAGATGTCTATAATGATAGAATATAGTAAAAAGGAATTAAGAAGAAATTTCATAGATAATTTTTAATTCTTAATTATAAATTATAAATTGGCTAAAGGGGTTGATATAGTGTTAATTAAATTAGAGCAAGAGCTTGCTAAACTTAATGGTTTAAAGGTTACATTAGATGAAATGAGGGCTTCTCTTTGACAAGGACAGTTTAGAAAAGAGATTTCAAGAGCTTGAGCTTCAGATGCAGGAAAAAGGATTCTGGGATGATATAAAAAGAGCAGAAGAAGTTACTAAAGAAAGTAAGAGTATTAAGGATAAAATAGATAGATTTGAAAGTTTAATTAATAGAATAGATGATGTTGAAGTATTAGCTGAAATTGCAGAAGATGATGAAGAGACTGTAAATGAAATTATCTATGAGATTAGAGATATAGAAAAACTAATTGAAGAATATAGAATAGAGTTACTTTTATCTGGTGAATATGATAAAAATGATGCTATATTAAATCTTCATGCAGGAGTTGGTGGATCTGATGCTAATGATTGGACTGATATGCTTCTTAGAATGTATACTAGATGGTGTGAAAAGAAAGGCTATAAGGTTCAAGTAGTAGATTTATTAGAAGGTGACGAGGCTGGAATAAAGAGTGTTACCTTAAAAGTAAAAGGGGAATTTGCTTATGGATATTTGAAAGCTGAAAAGGGTATCCATAGGTTAGTAAGAATATCACCTTTTAATGCTAATGGTAAGAGACAAACATCTTTTGCTTCAGTAGAAGTACTACCAGAGCTTACTAAAGACCAAGATATTGATATTAGATCAGATGATTTAAAGATAGATACGTATAGAGCGAGTGGAGCTGGTGGGCAACACGTAAATAAAACTGAATCAGCTATAAGAATAACTCATATACCAACTGGAATAGTTGTACAGTGCCAAAATGAAAGAAGTCAATTTTCAAATAAAGACACAGCCATGTCAATGCTTAAGTCTAAACTTATAGAACTTAAGGATAGAGCTCATAAAGAGAAAATTGAGGATTTGACTGGGGAGCTAAAAGATATGGGATGGGGAAGTCAAATAAGATCGTACGTATTCCATCCATATAACCTGGTTAAAGATCATAGAACTAACGAAGAAACATCAAATCTAAGTTCTGTTATGGATGGTGGAATAGATCAGTTTATAACTGCTTATCTAAAACAGAATAAATAGCTTGAAAATGTTGTTAGCTAAAGCTTACAAGAGAAATATTAGCAAAGTTAAGAGAAATATTCATCTTTAGTGAAAAGAAATATGCCTACGACAGATATGATATTCATGTCGTAGGCATTTATTTATTTTACTTTTTTCTTAAGAAGAGGATATCCAACTAAGACACCTAGAATTATTGATAAAACTAGAATTAACAGTTTATTGTAAAGTAATAAAGTAAAGTTGTTATAGCAACTATTCATTATTTTTTGGTTTACTATTTCATAAACTGAATCTATAGCATCAGTACTAATATAGGTTGTAGTGTCATATGGAGTATGAATTTTACTTAAATCACTATGACAAAAGCTTACTGAATCTATACCTAACTTATTAAAGCTAGCATGATCACTTGAGTCTTGATATACAACTTCATAAGAAGTATTATTTTTTTTACATAGTTCTTCTAATGATTTTAGTAGTTCTGAATCTTTATCTTTAAAATCAACACCTTGCATAAATGTTATTGGAAAACCAGCGCTTCCAACCATATCAAAATTTATGACTTCCGAATTTTTTAAATTAAATATATTGTCTTCTGCAAACTGTTTCGATCCTAATAACCCAAATTCCTCCGCATTTAGAGCAACAAAAATTATATCTCGATTAGGTTTAGCAAATGTAGAAAGGCTACGTTGAAGTTCAAGCATGAAGCTTGTACCCGATGCGTTATCTAATGCACCACCATATATATTACCTAAGCCGTCTTTACCTAAGTGATCAAAGTGGGCTGTAATTACTAAAGGTGCAGCTTCTTTATCAGTACCCTCAATAACACCAACTACATTAGAGATTGTTTTGCTTTCAGCTTCAAAAGGAACATGAACAGAAATTTCTTTCCCTTCATTTAAGCTATTAAGTATTTTGTTCTTGGTGTTTTCTGTCACCATAATAACAGCATCATAAGGAAAATCGCTCATGAAGGAACTTCTAAAGTAAAGTTCATTTCCATTAGGAACAAAAAATAAAAACTTGTTTTCAGAAGTAGTTACTTCAATAGAAAGATAGAATGAAGAAATTTTATCTTTATTAGAAAAAGTAAATGTATTTCCTCTAAAGTTAATCATATCTTCTTTAAAGTCAACTCCATATTGAAGTTCTTCTTCTACTTTGCCATTAGACATTATTTTAAGATAAGGTGTTGTGTCTGTAGAAACTGGACAGATAGTATTAAAATCTTTTTTGTAACTACCGTCTCCATAAGTTTTTAAATTACTTTCTTTAAATTTATTTTCTATAAAATCTGCAACCATCGTATTCTCAGTAGAACCAGCTAAACGTCCATTAAATGTTTCCGAAGAAAGTACATCTATAGTGTCTTTTACGTTGCTAGAATCAAAAGATGAATATGAACAGTTAAGCAAAATTAGAAAAAATAATAAAATAAATGTTACGGATAAGCTTAAAAGATATATAAGTTTTTTTCGCATAAAAGTACCTCGAAATTATAATATATATCTAATAATATTATTCTAATGTTTGTAATATGATTAAAATAAATAAAATTATGTTTTTGAATATGTCAAAACTATTACTCCGTTAATTAGTGAGAATATTAAACATATATAAATAAAGGTATTAAGTTGTCCTTTAACAATAGAGAAAATACCACCAACAACAGTACAAAGTAAAGTTAGAATATTTAAGAATTTTATAAATCCATTCTTACCTGATAATATTTCCTTCATTGATGTTAATAAAATTAATATCAATGTTAAGAATATAAATATATTCCTTAGATTTGTAGAAAAGTCAATTACGTAAAATTCATTTAATACAAGGAATGTTATAAATATTATTAATAGAATATACATAAATTTATTAATAAATTGAGGCATAATATCACCACCTAATTGTAAATATTTTACAATTAAATTATACAAGTTAATTTACTTAATATCAATAGTGTAATATTCAGGAAGAAAAAATATTAAAAAATAATTGGGAAATATTATATAATAGTTAATGAAAGAAAAATAAGTGACATAAGTTTAGGAGGAGCTATGGTAAATATAGAGGAAAGATTAGTAAAGGAATTAGGAATATCACTAAAGCATGTTCAAAATGTTATTACTTTATTAGATGAAGGTAATACGGTTCCTTTCATAGCGAGATATAGAAAAGAACAAACTGGAGCTATGACAGATGAAGTTTTAAGAAAGTTTTTTGAAAGATTAAATTATCTTAGAAATTTAAAAGAAAGAAAAGAAGCAGTTTTAAAATCTATAGATGAACAAGGGAAATTAACTGAAGAAATAGTAAAAGCTTTAGAAGTAAGTGAAACTTTAACAGAAGTTGAGGATATATATAGACCGTTTAAGCAAAAGAAGAGAACAAGAGCTACAATAGCATTAGAAAAGGGGTTAAAACCATTAGCTGAAGTAATACTTGAAGGTGATTTTAAAGGTAATATAGAAGAAGAAGCTTCTAAATATATAGACGAAGAAAAGAAAGTTTTATCATCAGAGGATGCTATTAATGGAGCTTTAGATATAATAGCCGAAATGATATCAGATGAAGCAAGTTATAGAAAATGGATAAGAGAACTTACTGTAAGAGAAGGAAAGCTTGAAACAAAAGGTAGTAGCGAAGAATCTACACCTTATGAAATGTACTATGAATACAGTGAAGAGGTATCTAAAATTCCTCCACATAGAATACTTGCTATAAATAGGGGAGAAAAAGAAAAAATTCTTTCAGTGAAGATAAATGTAAATGAAGAAAAGGTATTATCATATTTAGAAAATAAAATTCTTAAAAAGAATGATATAACAGATAAATACTTATTGCTAGCAATTAAGGATTCATATAAGAGACTAATATTTCCTTCAATAGAGAGAGAAGTGAGAAGTGAACTTACAGACAAAGGAGAAGAGGGTGCAATATTAATATTCAAGGAAAACCTAAAATCACTACTTATGCAACCACCTATAAAAGGTAAGGTTGTTATGGGATTTGATCCAGGATTCAGAACAGGATGTAAGGTTGCTGTATTAGATTCTACTGGGAAGTTTTTAGAAAAGGCTACTGTATATCCTACATTACCTAGAAATGATGTAAATGGCACTAAGAAGGTTTTAAAAGAGCTTATAAATAAATATGATGTAGAAGTAATATCTCTAGGAAATGGAACGGCTTCAAGAGAATCTGAGGAAGTTATTTCAGAGATGATATCTGAAATAAAAAAAGAAACAGGGAAAGAATTAGTTTATGTAATAGTATCAGAATCAGGAGCATCAGTTTATTCAGCATCAGAGCTTGCAACTAAAGAGTATCCAGATTTAGATGTAACTATAAGAGGAGCTATTTCTATTGGTAGAAGACTTCAAGATCCAATGGCTGAACTAGTGAAAATTGAACCAAAAGCTTTAGGTGTAGGACAATATCAACATGATGTAACACCAAAGAGATTAGATGAATCGTTAACTGGAGTTGTTGAGGATTCAGTTAATAAAGTTGGAGTAGATTTAAATACTGCTACACCTTCGTTGTTAACTTATGTTGCTGGTATAAATTCAGCTATAGCTAATAATATTGTAGCTTATAGAGATGAAGTTGGAGGATTTAGCTCTAGAAAGGAATTATTAAAGGTTAAGAGATTAGGACAAAAGGCATTTGAGCAATGTGCTGGTTTCTTAAGGGTTATGGAAAGTAAAGAACCTTTAGATAATACTTCAGTTCACCCTGAATCATATAATATAACAAAAAAACTTATTGAAATGTTAGGTTATACTAAAGAAGACTTAAAGAATAGGAAGCTAGATGATATAAATGAAAGAGTTTCTGAAAAGGGATTAAGTAATATAATAAAAGAATTAGAAGTAGGAGAAATTACTTTAAAGGATATTATAAAGGAATTACAAAAGCCTGGTAGAGACCCAAGAGAAGATATGCCGAAACCAATATTAAAAACTGGTGTAGTAGATATAAAAGATTTAACTTCAGGAATGATTCTTATGGGTACAGTAAGAAATGTATCTGACTTTGGAGCTTTTGTAGACATTGGAGTGCATCAAGATGGGCTTGTTCACAAAAGTCAAATGGCTAATAGATTTGTAAAACATCCTTTAGATATAGTAAAAGTAGGAGATGTTATACAGGTTAAGATAATGGAAGTAGATGAAAAAAGAAAGAGAATTTCTTTAACTATGAAAGATATAGATAAATAATGCTGTTACTATTGGGTGTTTAATGTAACAAAAACTAAAGGTATTATTAAAAAATTAAAAAATATAATAATATTACTTGAAAAAATACAAATATTAGAATATAATATAAATGAAATAAATGTTAATAAAATTATCTTCAGGGCAGGGTGTAATTCCCTACCGGCGGTATAGCCCGCGAGCTCTTATGAGTATGATTCGGTGAAACTCCGAGGCCGACAGTAAAGTCTGGATGAAAGAAGGTAGTAAGTTAGATAAATAAGTGCTATTTTGCATTTAGTTTAATTAGCTTGTTTTTTATGCCCTGGTGAATTTTCATCAGGGTTTTTTATGTATTAAAAAATTATTTTTAAGCAAAATATAAATAAGACAAGCAATTTAGATTCTAACAAATTACCCCAGAGGATAACTTTTGGGAGGAGAATGAAATGAATAATTCAAACAAAAACGTAAACAAAATGATTAAAATTTCCTTATTAGTTGCAATTGCAGTAGTATTAATGTATTTTGATTTCCCTATAATCCCATTATTCCCATGGTTAAAGATCGATTTAAGTGAAGTTCCAGCATTAATGGGTGGATTTGCTTATGGACCAGTAGCAGGTGGAGCTATAGTAATATTAAAAGTATTATTAAGATTCTTAATAAAAGGAACAGAAACAGGTTTTATAGGAGAATTAGCCAATATTATAGTTGGTCTTGCATTAGTTGTACCAGCAGCATGGATTTATAATAGAAATAAGAGTAAAAAAACTGCTATTATAGGTATGATAATAGGTGGGATTGTTATGGAATTGTTAGGAATAGTAGCTAATGTATATTTCTTACTACCTGCATATGGAATGCAAATGGCACCAGCAGAACTAAGCCAATATGTTATTGTAGGATTATTACCATTCAATGGACTAAAGGCTTTAATCGTAGGAATAATAACTTATCTTTTATATAAGAAAGTATCGGTAGCAATATTTAAAGTTGATAGTAAATTTAATGATTCAAAAAACCAAATAGCGTAATTAATTTAAGTTAATATTTAATAATTTAGAGTTAATAGTTTAGGAGAGAAACTGTTGTACAGATTCTTTAAATAATCAAATTAATTGATTTTATTCCTGAACTATTAACTCTTATCTTTTAATTATTAACTATTTAGTTATCTCTTCTCCACATAATGATAGCATCCTCACCATTGTCTGAATAATATTTTTTTCTTATTCCTTCTTCTTTAAAGTTAAATTTTTTATAAAGATTTTGAGCTGCGATATTAGAAGTTCTAACTTCTAATGTTATTTCAGTACAGTTATTTTCTTTACACACCTCAAAAAGTTTTTCTAAAAGTCTAGAAGCTATACCTTGTTTTCGATAAGATGGATTAACAGCAATGTTAGTTATATCACCTTCTCCAGCAACTATCCACACACCTGCAAAACCTAATACATCTTTTGTGGATAAGTTTTCGGCAATAACATATTTTGCTAGTGGATTTTCTATTTCATAAGATATAGAATCTAAACTCCAAGGAACAGAAAAACATGATTTACTTAGTTCATAGACATCATTAATATGAGAGCTATCCATAAGTTTATAATCTATTTTCATTTTTCATAGCCAACCTTTGTTCTAATTCTCTTACTGCTTGAGGTTTCTTTAAGTAAAGTGGAGCAGAGTTTTTATCATCAAAGTTTCCATTTTTTAATTTAATCATTCCAAGTTCTCCAAGAGAAGAAGCTTTTATGATACTTAAATGATTTGGTGCAAATATAGCCTTAGGAATATTTGCTAGTAAGTAATCTTTATGCTTGTATACACCATCACCAGTAAATATAACTTTTTCTCCTAGTGAATTTAACTCTGTAGCTAGTTCCTCTAAAGAAAGAGCAGAATAATCTATAACTTTAGTAAGTTTACCATCAATATTTTTATAAATACAAGTGAATACACTATCTCTTAATGCATCCATTATCGGGCATATAAGACCATCAAAATTTAAAAGGGAGTAAGCTAAAGCATCTAAACTAGATATGCTAACATAAGGTTTATTACTTCCCATGCTTAAACCTTTTACAGTAGCCATACCTATTCTCAATCCTGTAAATGAACCCGGACCTTTTGATACTACAAATCCATCAACATCATTTATATCAACTTCACAATCTTTAAGAAGTTCTTCTACCTTTTCCATCAATATAACTGAATGTTCTCTTTTGAAATTAATAGTAAACTCACCTAGTATATGTTCATCTTTAAGAAGAGCAACAGTAGTTACTAAAGATGAAGAATCCATACTTAAAACTATCATAATTTTAACTCCTTTATGTAATCATATCTTTCACCATAAGGCTTCAAAGTAATACTTCTAAAATTTTCACCCTTATCTAAATTTTTCTCTATATGAATATGTAGATATTCATTAGGTAATATATCTTCTATGTAGTTAGCCCATTCAATAACAGAAACTCCATCTGAAAATATATAATCATCAAAACCTATAGCGTATATTTCATCGGGATCTGATACCCTATAAACGTCGAAGTGATAAAATTTTAATCTTCCAGAATCATACTCATTTACTATGGTAAATGTAGGGCTAGTAATGTGATCATCAATTCCCAAACCTTTTGCGATACCTTTAGTTATATGAGTTTTACCAGTACCTAAATCTCCAGTTAAGCATACTATATCACCAGATTTTAAAAGCTTACCTAACTCTAAACCAATAGCGGTAGTTTGCTCAACGCTATTAACAGAAAAAATCATAAAAAATCCTCCATTATATAGTTAATAGTAAGAGAACAATAAACTTAACTAAAATAAATTTTTAACTCTTAACTTTTAACTCTTAATTATTAACTATCTATTATTTTATCCAAAAAGATGACAAAAGAAAAGAATTATAAAAAAATAGTAGAAAAAACATTGATTTAATTAGAAACATAAGATATAATATGTATTGTACTTAGGGGTATCGTATATCGGTAGTACAGTAGTCTCCAAAACTATTAGGCTAGGTTCGATTCCTAGTACCCCTGCCAAAGAAACTAGTAAGATATTCTTGCTAGTTTTTTTTATGCTTTTAAAAAGTATTCTATTAATAATGAATATATTAGAAAGTTGTTGATAGAATGAGTGTTTGAATATATTTAGTATGACTGTTAATAATTTAAACGAAGTGTTTTAAGTTTATATATAAAGGCAAAGGAGAATTTATGGATAAGGCATTAGAGATATTAAAAAAATATTATGGATATAACTCCTTTAGAGGAAAACAAGGAGAAATTATTAGTGAAATACTTAATGGAAATGATGTATTAACAATAATGCCAACAGGTGGAGGAAAGTCTATATGCTATCAAGTTCCAGCTGTGATCTTAAATGGGATAACGCTAGTAATATCTCCTCTTATTTCATTAATGAAGGACCAAGTAGATAGTATAAATAATATAGGTATAGAATCGGCATATATAAATTCATCATTAAATAATGTAGAAATAAATGAGATATTAAGAAAAATTAGAAATGGAGATATAAAGATTTTATATGTAGCTCCAGAAAGATTAGAGTCTAATGAGTTTTTGACAATGATAACTCAAATGGAAATATCTCAAATTGCAATAGATGAGGCTCACTGTGTATCACAATGGGGACATGATTTTAGAGTAAGTTATAGAAGAATTAGTAAATTTATATCATTATTAACTAAAAGACCTATAGTAACAGCTTTTACAGCTACTGCAACAGAAGAGGTAAGAAGAGATATAGTAGATAGACTAGAGCTTAAAAATCCTAAGATTTTTATAGCAGGCTTTGATAGAGAAAATCTAAAAATAATAGTTGAAAAAGGTGTTATTAGAAAGAACTATTTACTAGACTATATAGAAAAGAACAAGGATGAATCAGGAATTATATATTGCGCTACTAGAAAAGAGGTAGATAATCTTCATAGTTTTTTACTTCAAAAAGGTATAGCTGTAGAGAAATATCATGCTGGATTAAGTGATGAAGAGAGAAAAGTAGCACAAGAAGATTTTATATATGATAAATCAAAGCTTATAATAGCTACTAACGCCTTTGGAATGGGTATAGATAAACCTAATATTAGATATGTAATACATTATAATATGCCTAAGAATATTGAAGGTTATTATCAAGAGATAGGTAGAGCTGGGAGAGATGGAGAAAATAGTGAGTGTATAATGTTATTTTCACCATCAGATGTTCAAACACAAAGATATATTATAGATGCTGGAACTAATGATCCGATAAGAAAAGAAAATGAACTTTCAAAACTACAAACTATGATTAATTTTGTATATAACCAAGAGTGTTATAGAAAGTTTATATTGAAATATTTTGGTGAAGAAGTAGAAGAAAATTGTAATAATTGTAGTAATTGCGAGTTGCAAGGTGAACTAGTTGATAAGACTGAAGATGCACAAAAGGTTATTTCTTGTGCATATAGAATGGGACAAAAATATGGCATAGGAATGATAGTAGATGTTCTTAGAGGATCTACTAATAAAAAGGTTATCGAATTTGGATTGGATAAATTATCTACATATAATATAATGAAGAACTATACTAAAGATAAATTAGCAGAATTTATAAATATACTAATATCCTATGGATATCTTAATTATAGGGGGGAATATCCTGTAGTTACGTTAAATAATAAGTCTATGGAAATAGTTAAAGGGCAAAGACAAGTTTTTATAAAACAAGTTAATGTTAAGCAAGCAGTAGCTAAAAATAATGAACTGTTTAATATATTAAGGGTTATAAGAATGGAAATAGCATCAGAAGAAAAAATACCTCCATATATTATATTTGGTGATAATACATTAAGGGAATTAAGCACAAGGATGCCGATAAACGAAGAGCAGTTTTTAGATATTAGTGGAGTAGGTAAAGCTAAGCTTGAAAAATACGGTGAAGTATTTATGGATGCTATTAAAAAATATATAGATGAAAAGCAAATTAAAGTAAGTTTTATCTTTAATACTGTTACTAGAGAAAGCAAGGAGATTAAAGTTAAAAGTGATGCAAAAGAAAAGTCATATGTAACTACAGTTAATATGTTGAGAGATAGTATGAGCTTTGAGGATGTAGCTAAGGAAAGAGGTATTACCATCCAAACTATATTTAGTCATATAGAACATTATATAGCTGACAATAATGACTTAGGATTCGATATAGATTTTAGTGAGTTTTTTACAGAAGAAGAAGAGAAAGTTGTTGATAAAGCTATATCTGAGGTTGGAGCAAATGCTTTAAAACCAATAAAGGAGATTGTTCCAGAAAGTATAACTTATAACGTTATAAAAGCTGTAATATTAAAGAGGTTTGTTATCAATAATAGTAATATATAACTTAGATAAAATGAGCTGATATATATCAGCTCATTTTTTTATAACCATATGAAACAATATGTTACGAATGAGAAACATATTTTAAATAGTAGGTATTTGTTTTATTACTACTGAAAACTATTACAATTTTGTAAAATTCGGTGTAGAATGTACCCATAGAAGAAATAAAATAAGAAAAGGTGTGATTATTTATGACATATACAGTAGAAATGAATGGGGCTCAAATGAAGTTCATAAGAGAGTTTTTTGATAATTATGAAGATGATAAAGTTAAATTAACTTTAAAAGATGATTCTAATAGAATTAAGGTAGTTTATACTGGAGAGTCAGATTTAGAGAGAGTAGAACTTGAAAATCATTTAAAAACATCATTTAAAACTAAATCAAAATATGCAAGTGCACTTTATTACACAATACACGTAAAGTAATTAATACCCTAATTTTGGACAAGTATATAGTAAGAAACATAGCAATAAATGAAGTAATAATAGAGTAGAGATAAAGGAGAGAATAAAAATGAAATTTCCAAAGGACTTTTTATTTGGAGCAGCATCAGCATCATATCAAGTTGAGGGAGCATGGAACGAAGACGGAAAAGGTCTTTCTAACTGGGACGTATTCTCTAAAATACCAGGGAAAACTTTCGAAGGAACAAATGGTGATGTAGCAGTAGATCACTATCATAGATATAAAGAAGATATAAAGCTTATGGCAGAAATGGGATTAGAGTCTTATAGATTCTCAATTTCTTGGCCAAGAATAATTCCAAACGGAGTTGGAGAAGTAAATCAAAAGGGATTAGAATTTTATAATAATGTAATTGATGAATGTTTAAAATATGGAATAGTTCCTTTTGTAACTTTATATCATTGGGATTTACCTCAAGTATTAGAAGAAAAAGGTGGATGGACAAATAAAGAAACAGTAGATGCATTCGTTAAATATGCTGAAGTATGTTTCAATGCTTTTGGAGATAGAGTTAAACATTGGATTACATTTAATGAAACAGTAGTATTCTGTGCTTTAGGATATTTAGCAGGGGCTCACCCACCAGCAATAGTTGGAGATGGTAAAAAATACTTCCAAGCTACGCATAATGTATTTACAGCTCATGCAAGATCAATTGAATTATATAAGAGCTTAAAGCAATATGGAGAGATCGGCATAACTCATGTATTCTCACCAGCGTTTAGTGTGGATGAAAATCCAGAGAATATAGAAGCTACTATGCATGCTAGAGAAGTAGATACGCATTGGTACTATGATCCAATATTAAAAGGTGAATATCCAGAATATGTTGTTAAACATATTGAAAAATTAGGATTTACTCCTGATTGGACAGAAGAAGAATTAGCAGTAATAAAAAGAGCTGCTGATAAGAATGACTTTATTGGATTAAACTATTACCAACCTCAAAGAGTTATGAAAAATGATGTATCAGAAGAAGTTGAAAGAACAAGAGAAAACTCAACTGGGGCGCCAGGAAACCCTTCATTTGATGGTGTTTATAAGACTGTTATGATGGATGATAAAAAGTATACTAAATGGGGATGGGAAATATCACCTGAAGGATTCTTAGCAGGATTAAGACTTCTTAAAGAAAGATACGGTGACGTTAAAATGTATATCACTGAAAATGGATTAGGTGATGAAGATCCAATAATTGAAGATGAAATAGTAGATATTCCAAGAATTAAATATATTGAAGAACATTTAAGTGCTGTTAAAATGGCTATACAAGAAGGAATCAATATGAAGGGATATTATGCTTGGTCTGTTATAGATTTATTAAGTTGGTTAAATGGATATAAGAAGCAATATGGATTTATATATGTAGACCATAAAAATAATCTTGAAAGAAAGAAAAAGGCATCATTCCACTGGTACAAGAATGTAATTGAGACTAGAGGAGAAGAACTATAAAATACACTAAAGAAATGACAAGTACTAGGAAGTTATTCCTAATTACTTGTCATTTTTCTTTAAAAATTATAAGATAAATATACAAAATAACTATTGGGTAATATATAAATAGGTTGTTTTATAATTTATATTTTATTACAATGTAGTACAAAAAGAAGCTAAAGCAAAAAGGGGAAGTAGAAGTATGTTTAGTCACGACAAAATTCAAAGTTTAAACGAATTAGAATTATCTTTATATAGCTATATAATAAAAAATAGTGAAAAAGTTATATATATGAGAATTAGAGAATTAGCAAACGAAGCTCATGTTTCTACTACTACAATTTTGAGGTTTTGTAAAAAGTTAAACTGTGATGGATTTTCTGAATTTAAAGTAAAATTAAAATTATACATAGAAAATGGAAATAGTAATCAATTGACTGATAATACTGCAATGTTGATTGATTTCTTAAGAAAGTCAGAAACAGAGGATTTTAAAAACAAAATTAAACAAATATGTGAGGTTATAAGCACAGTAGATAATGTCGTATTTGTTGGAATAGGTTTTTCAGGAGTACTTGGTAAATATGCAGCAAGATATATTTCAGCTGTAGGCAAATTCGCAATGTATTTAGATGATCCTTTTTATCCAACATCCTGCAAACATTATGAGAATAGTGTAGCAATAGTATTTTCAGTATCAGGTGAAACTCCAACAGTTATAGATCATGTTAATAGATTAAAGAAGGAAAAAAGTAAAATTATAAGTATAACTAATAATGAAAATTGTACTTTAGCAAAAATATCTGATATTAATATAAGTTATTATGTTCAACAAGATAAAGCTCAAGGACATGATATAACAACTCAAGTCCCTGTTTTATATATAATTGAAACAATAGGAAAAAAATTATATAACTATTATTTACAATACCCAACAAAATAAATAAGGATTTTTTTGAAAATATACAAAACAATGTGTATTTTCTTTTTTTTATATACAATTCTCTAAATGTATATACAATTTGTGGAAACGTCTAAAATGAAAGGGTTTACACAGGTGTCTATAAAGATGTCAAAAAACAAAGTGTTATATAAAAGTGACACGTTTTAAACATTAAGCACTTGTTTTTTATGATGTGAAAATGATTACAAATTATAAAAATATGTAGTATACTTTAGTCACAGGGAAGGAAAAGAGGTGAAACGATAGTGATTCATTCAGAATTAGATAAATTTAAAGATGGATTTCTATGGGGAAGTGCCTCGGCAGCATATCAAGTTGAAGGTGCCTTTGACAAAGATGGAAAAGGTTTAAGTATATGGGATACATTTAGTAAATTAGATGGAACAACATATAAATCAACAAATGGTGATATTGCAGTTGATCATTACAACAAATATAAAGAAGATATTGCTTTAATGAAAGAAATGGGATTAAAGGCATATAGATTCTCGATATCATGGAGTCGTATCTTTCCAGAAGGAAGAGGACAAGTTAATGAAGATGGTTTAAGGTTTTATGATAACTTAATAGATGAGTTAATAAAAAATGATATTAAACCAATAATTACAATATATCATTGGGATTTGCCACAAAAACTTCAAGACTTATATGGTGGTTGGGAATCAAGAGAGATTATTGATGACTTCAATAATTACTGTATAACCCTTTATAAGAGATATGGAGATAGGGTAAAGTATTGGGTAACATTAAATGAACAAAATGTATTCATATTATTAGGATATAAATTAGCGCTTCATCCACCAATGGTAAAGGATGATAAGAGGATGCTAAATGCAAATCATATTGCAAGTTTAGCAAATGCAAAAGCTATTGAATCATTTAGAAAGTATGTACCTAATGGAATGATTGGTCCAAGCTTTGCTTTCACACCAAATTATGCATACACTTGTAAGACAGAAGATGTTCTAGCAAGAGAAAATGCAGAAGATATGAATTGTCACTGGTGGTTAGATATATATTGTTGGGGAACATATCCAACATTTACTCTAAACAGGTATGAGAGACAAGGTGTGGCACCAGAAATTGAAGATGGTGATATTGAACTTTTAGAAAGAGGAAAACCTGATTTTATAGGAATCAACTATTATAGAAGTGAAACTGTCGAAGCAAATGAAATTGATGGAATAAGTGATTTTGAGGAAATAAATGCTTCTGGTAAGAAGGGAACAGCAAAAAATTATGGAGTTCCAGGAGTTTTCAAAACAATAAAAAATCCACATTTAGATTCAACAAATTGGGATTGGGAGATAGATCCTACAGGATTAAGAATAGGAATTAGAAGAATAAATAGTAGATATAGACTTCCTATACTAATCACTGAAAATGGTTTGGGAGAGTTTGATAGATTAGAAGATGGACAGGTTAATGATGATTATAGGATAAATTATATAAGAAATCATATAAAGGCTTGTCAGGAAGCAATCACAGATGGAGCTGAACTATTAGGATACTGCACTTGGTCTTTTACAGATTTACTAAGTTGGTTAAATGGTTATCAAAAACGTTATGGCTTTGTATATGTAGATAGAGATGAGTCGAATGTAAAGGATTTAAGACGTTTTAAAAAGAAAAGTTTCTATTGGTATAAAAAAGTAATAGAAACAAATGGTGAAGTTTTATAAGTTTATAATTAAAAATTAATATACGAAAATAAAAATATAAATATTTAAGTTTTAGGAGGAATTATCATGAAAAATATTTTATTAGTATGTGCAGCGGGAATGTCAACAAGTCTTCTAGTAAACAAAATGAAAGCAGCAGCAAAGGATAGAGGATTAGAGATAGAAATAAACGCTTTACCAGTATCTGAATGTTCATCAGTAATAGATAAGGTAGATATCGTATTATTAGGGCCACAAGTTAGATTCCAAAAGCCACAAGTAGATGCTTTAGTAAATGGAAGAATTCCAGTAGAAGTAATTGATATGAGATTATATGGAACAATGAACGGAAAAGCTATATTAGAACAAGTTATAGAAAAAATTGGAGAATAATAAATAATATTTATTATAATTAAAGACTAAGGGGGAAGAAAAATGAATTTTATGGACAAATTCAATGGCCTTATTGAAAGAGCTCTAGTTCCACTAGCAGCAAAACTTAACGCACAAAGACATATATGTGCAGTAAGAGACGCATTTATACTAACATTCCCATTAACAATGGCTGGTTCGTTAATGGTATTATTAAACTTTGTTTTATTATCACCAGATGGATTTATAGCTAATCTTTTAGGATTAGGTAAATTAATACCAAATTTAGCAGATTATCAAGCAATATTCGCACCTGTTTTAAAAGGGTCTTTAGATATATTAGCAGTTATGGTAGTATTCTTAATTGCTAGAAATATTGCTAAGGCACTTGGTGGAGATGATTTATTAACTGGATTAACAGCACTTTCAGTATTCTTTATCATCTATCCATCAGCTGTAGATGGTGGGCTACCAACTCAATATATGGGACCACAAGGGTTATTCGTTGCAATTATAGTAGGTTTATTAGTAGGGGAAATTTTAACGAAGCTTTCTAAATCACCAAAGTTAGAAATTAAAATGCCAGAGCAAGTGCCTCCAGCAGTTGCAAGAACATTTAAAATATTACTTCCAATTATCATAGTTACAATTGGATTCTCAGTAGTTAATTTCTTTATATTAAAAGTTACTGATGGTGGTGGAATTCACACATTAGTATATAACGTATTACAAGCACCATTAACTAAGTTAGGTGACAGTATATTCTCAGTTATCGCATTTGGACTTATATCTAACTTATTATGGGTTATGGGTATTCACGGACCAAATACAGTACAAGCTGTAAGAGACGTAGTATTTGCAGAAGCAAATGCAGCAAACTTAAAGTTCGTTTCTGAAATGGGAACAGCTTGGGGAGCACCTTACCCAAACACTTGGGCAGTATATGATGCATTTGGTAACTACGGTGGATCAGGAATGACTTTAGGATTAATCATTGCAATCTTTATCTTCAGTAGACAAAGAGATCAAAAAGATATCGCTAAGTTATCTTTAGCACCAGGGTTATTCAATATAAATGAATCAGTAATATTTGGTTTACCAATCGTATTAAACCCAATGTTCTTAGTACCTTTCTTATTAGTACCAACAGTAAATGTACTTATAGGTTACTTTGCAATTAGTATGGAGTGGATACCACCGGTAGCTTACTCAGTGCCTTGGACAACTCCAGGACCACTAATACCTTTCTTAGGAACAGGCGGAAACTTTATGGCTCTAGTATTTGGATTTATCTGTCTAGCAGTCAGCGTATTAATCTATGCACCATTCGTAATAGCTTCTAACAAAGCGGCGGCTAAAATGAATGAAACAAATGAGTATACAGAAATAGCTTAATGTAGAAAAATATAGAACAATAACGAAAAATGTAGTATACTAATTCTAGTTGCATTATGCAACTAGAATTAGTTTACATTAAAGGAGAAGAATTATGAACGAATTAGAATTAGTAGCATTTGAAATCATAAGTAATGTAGGTATGGGTAAATCTTTAGCTATGGAAGCTATAAGAGAAGGTAGACAAGGTAATTATGAATTAGCTGAACAAAAATTAGAAGAAGCTAAACAATTCTTATTACAAGGACACCATGCACACGCTGGATTAATTCAAAAAGAAGCTGCAGGAGAAAAGTTAGAATTCTCTTTAATAATAATGCATGCTGAAGACCAATTAATAAGTGCAGAAACTATAAAAGATTTAGCGTTTGAAATGATCGAAATGCATAAGAGCTTAAATAGAGCTTAATTTAAAAACGTATTATAAGATACCATAGTATAAAAGGTGTAAACGCTTTATAAGTGTAAGTAAAAAACATCTTTTATACTATGTAAGTATCTTTTGTTATAAATAATATAATTTAAATAATTATTTATAAGTTGACAAAAATAAATACTTTTGATAAAATTATTTTTGCTGAAGGGGTATGGCTCAACGGTAGAGTAGTGGTCTCCAAAACCATTGGTTGTGGGTTCAAATCCTACTGCCCCTGCCAAAGACTTAGTTTATCTAAGTCTTTTTTTTATTTTTTTGATTTGTATGTTAATAAAAAATATAGTATTATAAATAAAAGCAAAAGGTATGATATTATTGTTTATAAAGTGTAAAAATAGAATTGATTTATACTTTAATTTTTAAGCTCATACAAAAGAGAATTAATAGGAGTATTATTTATGATAATAGAAAAGGTATTAAATAATAACGTTGTTGTCTCGATAGATCCTAAAACAAAAAAAGAAATTATTCTTTTAGGAAGTGGAATTGCTTTTAATAGAAAAATAGGTCAAGAAGTAGATGAAAGTAAAATTGAAAAAACATTTATTTTAGATGATAAGACACTAGGAAATAAATTTAAAAAGTTAATAAACCAGATACCAGATGGGGTTTTTCAATTATCTCATGAAATAATATCTCATGCTAGCAAAGAACTAAATGTGAAATTTGATAAGCAAATATATATATCTTTATCAGATCATATAGCTTTTGCAATAAAGAGATATAAAAAGAATATGATGATAAAAAATGAGTTATTAAGTGAAATTAGAAGAGTTCATAAAAATGAGTATAAAGTAGCCTTGTGGGCATTAAATTTTTTAAATAAAAAATTAAAAATTGAACTACCTGAAGATGAAGCTGGATTTATAGCATTACATTTTATTAATGCAAGTTTAAATCAAACTACAACAAGTTCTATAGAATCTACTAAAATAGTTAAGGATATATTAAATATTATAAGATATTATTTTGCTTTAGAATTTAATGAAGATGACTTAAATTATGATAGATTACTTACTCATTTAAAATATTTTTCTAAGAGAATAATAACAAATAATCAGGATAACAATTCAGAAGATGAATTTATGAATATGGTAATTAAAAGCTATCCAGAAGCTTATAATTGTACATTGAAGATAAAAGAATATATAGTAAATAATTATAAATATGAAGTAAATAGTAATGAAATAGTATATCTAACACTACATATTCAAAGAATTATTTCTGTGGCTAAAGAGAATTATTAAAAAGAGACGGTTTCCCGTCTCTTTTTTAGCATTTGATATCTTTAACTACCCATTGAGAGTATGGAGTGTCATAATTAGAAGCTTTATTTTCTTGAATATACTCATAAAATGATTCAAGAAAGTCTAACCTATAACCATCATTAGTTAATACAACTCCACCAATATTATATTGATAAGAAAGAATTTGATCTAGTGTTAAGTTATTTTGATTATTCATTATTTGATAAAGCACCATAAATGTAGTGGTTCTACCTTCACCAGCATGACAATGAAAATGTAGGTGAAGATCATCAGGTTTATTTTTTATAAAGTTTACAAAGTCATCTACAGTTTCAGGTGTAGGAACTCCACCATCCCTAACCGCATAACGCTTATATTGCATTCCACAATCTATTACAGCATTTTCTTCAGTACACACAGATTCTGCTTCTACACATTTGTATAATTTACCGTTTTTATGAAATATATTGACTTGTGAATTTATTTTTATTTTATTAAGTTCTGAAATTTCTTTTTCTGTAGTTTCTACTGAATCAAAACCATTATTAACTAGTTTATAGAAGTTGTGGTAGCTTATAGCTAAGTCATTTAATAGTCCATGAGACTCTTGTCTTAAGTCTACAATACATATATTAGGTTTATTTATAGCCTTTTTCAATGGTTCTACTTGATCCTTTGTAAATTGTGCACTTCCTGAAATATTAAGAAGTGTAGCATCTCTAAACTTATTAGGCAAAGGTGTTTTTAAATCACTATCTAATATAATAACATCTTTATTTTTCTTAAAGATATAAGAATTATTATCTGATTTAGGAAAAGCACCTATTAAGGTTGAAGATGATATAAGGATTGCGGATAGTATGGATAATTTCTTTAAAAATTTACTATTCATATATATACCTCCATTTATAGAATTTATAATATTTTTTGTTATTTAAACTTTTATTATTCAAGTCAGATAATTTATTGAAACGTGAAATATGTTTAAAAAATGAAAAAGTGGACAGTATTTAAGAAAAAGGTTAGGTGTTTTTTATGGATTTTATGTATATTCAATTAGTAATTTTTTTAACTATAATATTGAGTGCTGTCCTAGGTGGTAAGAAAGGTGCATTTATATCCTTTTTAGTATGGGCAGTTGAAACCTATATAGTATTTAGAGTAGATAGTTTTAGTTATTTACAGCTTATAACATTAGGTTTAGCATTCCAAATAGCTATAATAATAGCTGTAATAAGAGATTTACTTACTAAACAATTTAAAAAGAAAGCAAATAATTAGCATTAACTTTCCATGATTTTCTTGTAATATAAAAGTATCCTTCGGGCAAGATAATAGTGTAGACAGGGAAGACAATAAAATATAAAAAATATTTTATCAGTTACTGTTTATAATACCTAAAGCCAAGGGAGGAATCAGAAATGTCAAAAGCATTAGTTCCAGAAGCAAAAAATGGGTTAAGCGCATTTAAGAACGAAGTAGCAAACGAGTTAGGAGTACCATTTACAGATTACAATGGTAACTTAACATCTAGACAATGTGGTTCCGTTGGTGGTGAAATGGTTAAAAGAATGGTAGAACAATATGAAAGTGGATTAAAGTAAATCACCACTAAGGAAACACACTAAAAAGATGGTCAATATCTTGAGAGGGTGATATCTTATGGAAAGTTTACCGCCAGAAAAGTATTGAAAATCTATTATTCGCTAAAGGGAAAGAGATGCATAGTTTGCATCTCTTTTTCTTTTACGTAAAATATGGTAAAATTAGAACAAAAGTTCGTTTTGGGGTGAGAAGATGAGAAAGATAAAGATTTTACATTGTGCAGATATACATTTTGATACTCCTTTTAAGGAGTTAACTAAAGAAGTGGCAAACAATAGTAGAGAAGAATTATTAGAAGTATTTAAAAAAATAATAGATTTAGCTATAAAAGAAAATGTACAAGTAGTTTTTATTGCAGGAGATGTTTTTGATAATTTTACTGTAAATAAATCAACATTAATATTTATTATTTCACAATTAAATAGAATAAAAAATAAATATATATTTATATCGCCAGGCAACCATGATCCTTTTTATGAAAAGTCTTTTTATAATATTATTTCTTGGCCAAATCATGTTCATATATTCAAAGGGAAGATGTATAAGAAGGAAATAAACGAATTAGGATTAGTTGTATATGGAGCAGGATTTGTAAAAAAATATGAGAGAGAAACATTGCTAAAGATTGAATCAGTAGATTGTTCAAAAATAAATATGATGATTTTACATGGAGATATATCATCTAAAGATTCTAAAAATGATTATAATCCAATTAACATAAAGGATATAAGTTCATCTAATATGGACTATATAGCATTAGGACATATTCATAAATTTTCTGGAATTTTAAAAGAGGGAAATTCTTCATATGCATATAGTGGATGTCCTCAAGGTAGAGGATTTGATGAGGATGGTAAAAAAGGTGTTATTTTAGGTGAAGTATATAAAGGAGGAGTAAATTTAAAGTTTGTTCCTATTAATAAAAGAGAATATGTAGTAAGAGATATTGATATATCAAATTGTAATACATATGAGGATATTAGGGAAAAACTTATTAACTTATTTGATAAAAAAGATAGGTTAAATAATTTATATAAGATTACACTTACCGGTAGAATAAAGAGCCATTTGAATTTAAATATTAAAGTTCTAATGGAAAAAGTTAAGAATGATTATTACTTTATAAAACTTTTAAATAATACTACAGTAGTGATAGATTTAGAAGAAATATCTAATGATTACTCTGTAAGAGGTCAATTTGTAAAACTAATGTTAGAAAAGCTTAAGGAAGCAGATAATGATGAACAAGAAATAATAAATAAAGCATTAAATATAGGACTTCAATGTCTTTCCGAAGAAGAGGTGAAAATAGATGATAATTAGAAAAGTTAATATAATAGCCTTTGGAGGATTGAAGAATAAGATAATAGAATTTGAGGACGGTATTAATGTAGTATATGGAGAAAATGAGGCTGGAAAGAGTACAATACAAGCATTTATAAAGATATGGTTATATGGATTTAATAATAGTAGAGGCAAGGATTTAAAGATAAATGAAAGATTAAGATATATGCCTTCTTCTGATGAAAAGATTAAAGGAGAACTTTTTGTTGAATTTGAAGATAAAACTTACATTATAAAAAGAACTTTTGGAAAGACAAAAAAGGAAGATACATCAGCAATAATAAATTCTCTAACTGGAGACGAAGTTAATGAAATAAGTTCAGAGGAGCCAGGAAAATATTTCTTAAATATTAATAGGTCTACATTTACTAAAACCCTGTTTATAGGTCAATTAGGAAGCGAAATAAATAAGGATAAAGATGAAGAAATTATAGACAAGATATTAAATTCTGTAGGGGTTTCTGAAGGAGATGTGACTATAGATAGAGCTTTTATTAAGTTAGAAAATTACAAGAAACAATTGAGTAATGTAAGAAAAACTGGATGTTTAGATAAGCTAAAAGAAAAACAAAGCTTATTATTATCTGAAAGATATGAGAGATATAATTTATCAGAAAAAAATTTAGAAAATGAAGAGAGTTTATTAAGATTAAGAGAAGAAAGAGAAGAAATAAATAGCGATATTGAAAATTTAGATAGCTATAAAAAATATCTAAAAAAAATTAAATTAAAAAGAGAATATGAAGAAATTATAAGCTATTTAAGAAAAAAAGAGCATCTTGAAAAAGAGGAAGAAAGTATTAGAAATTTATTAACTTATAATAATAAAGAAATAGAATTATCTACTATTGATTCATTAAAAGAAGATTATTCTATGTATTTAAAAGTATTAGAGTTAAAAGGAAAAGAAAAATTGAAATTAGATTCTAAGTTAGGAGAATTAAAAAGATTAGAAGAGCCATTTGAAAAATATAGATATATAGAAGAACTAGGTGAAGGTATTTCTAAAGAATTACTACAACTAAAGATTGAACAGGATTCTTTGAAGGAAAAAATAGATATTAATAAAAATATAGATGAAGAAATATATTTACTTAAAAATAAAGAAAAATCAGCTAAAGAATATATAGGTAATGCCTATAAGATAAAAGATATTAAAGAAGAAGTATCAAAGCAGCTTGAAACATATGAAGAAAAATTAAAGAGCTTAAAGTTTTGTATGGAAAATAGAAAAAATAATAAATTAAATAATAAATATATAAAAAGAGCCTTAAGTTTATTAACTGGTATATTAATTATTTTAGCATTAATATCTGATAGTTTTCCTATTAAGCTTTCTTTGTTTATAATAGCTACTATATGTATGGTATTTTTAGTTTTTAGTAATAAATTAGTTCTATTAAAAGAAAAATCTTATATTAATTCTTTAAAGAAGGATGTAGAAAAAATAGAATTCAAATTAGAGGAATATAACAAACAGGTAGGAGTTGTAGATTTTGGACAACTAATAAGATGTTTAAAGCTATATGATGAATATCTGATTATTAAGGATAATGTAGAAAGAAAAATTAAAGAGAAATATGATCAAAAAGAGTTATTAAAACTAGAAGAGGCAAATAATAAATTTAATTTAAATAAAGAAAAAATAGATAATTATTTAAGAATATCTAAAATAGATAATATTGATAATTTAATAGAGGATATTAATAGAT
The DNA here is from genome assembly GCF_014287825.1 of Clostridium hominis. NCBI lineage: Bacteria > Bacillati > Bacillota > Clostridia > Eubacteriales > Clostridiaceae > Clostridium > Clostridium hominis. The sequence continues at coordinate 948 of NZ_JACOOO010000035.1, read as the reverse complement.
TTGAAGAACTGAGTAAGAGTTGTAATGCTCTAAGGTATGAAATAAAAAGTATCAAAGAAGCAATGGATGAGTTCAATAATCAAATAGAATTAAAAAAGAATGAAATTACGGAAAAGATAATAGAAGTAGGGTTAGAAGATGCCAGTATTTTAGAATTAGAAGAAAAATTAAAGGAGTTAAAGGAGAAAATAAAGCAAAAGGAAGAGATTGCAAAAAGATTATTCTCTATAGATGAAGCTTATTCAGCATTAATAAAAGATAAAAATATTGAAGAAATTAAAGAAGAAGCAAAAGAAATACTTAGTATAGATTTTGAGATGAATTATACAAAAGAAGAAGAAGTTGACGAAGCTATAAAAAACAAATCAAATAGATTGATTCAAGTTGAAAAAGAAGCAAGAGATTTAGAAAATGAAATAGATAATCTATTAAAAAATAAGCGTAGTATACCAGAAATAGAGGATGAAATACTTCTTATTGAATCAGATATAAATGAAGAAGAAAAGAACTTAAAAGCAGCAGAGTTAGCTAAAGAAATATTAAATAAATCTTATAATGAATTAAGAGATGATTTTGGACCTGTATTAAATAAAAAGGTAATGTCATTATTTAAGGAATTTACTGATAATAAGTATAGTAATGTATTAGTTTCAGATAATTATGAAATGAAAGTTATATTTGAAAATGAAATTCTATCATCTAAACTTTTAAGTAATGGAGCTAATGATCAATTATATTTAGCTTTAAGAATTGCATTCATAGAAATGATATTCGGTAATAAAAATGTAACATTGTATTTAGATGATGCATTTACTCAATATGATGATAACAGAATAAAAAATATATTAAATTACTTAGCAAATGAAAATTTTATTCAGATATTAATTTTTACTTGTCAAAATAGAGAGTAAATGCATCATCTAAGTGCGGAAGAGCACACGGCTGAAC